>NZ_WLZY01000015.1 GCF_010122465.1 Phytoactinopolyspora mesophila
CAACGGACGCCTCGAACACCTCCGCGGCTCCGCCCTCGGATTCCGCAACCTCACCAACTACATCGCCCGATCCCTACTCGAGACCGGCGGCTTCAGACGCCAACTACACCCTCGATTGTGAAGAGCCACATTCACGTTCGAACTTCCGGCGACTGGCGCTGACGCGCACTTGCGGTGCGATCGTTAGATGGATCACGTTGTTATCTTGCGCCCGCCAGCAATGAGATGTAGCTTACTTTCGAAGATGTGGCGTCGGTTGCACTCACACGTCTTCGAGCGTGGGGGATGCCGTCGTTGGCACGGCTTTCGGGACTCGCGAAGACGATCATCGCGGGCCCTCCTCGATCGACGAGAGGGGTGATGATGACTGGTGCAAGAACTTTAGCCAGCCAGGTTTCCGGCATCGTAGCCGGGGAAGCTGACGGAACGGCAGCACTGCAGTTATGGCGGGGAATCCAACGGCAACTTCTGAGCGACTTCAGCCAGCGCCGCGTTGATGTCACTGTCTATTCCGCACGAACGAGTCGACTCCGCCCGGCCGTGCTCCGTAAATGACATTGCGCGGGTGGCGAATAGTTGCCCTGAAACATGTAACAACGCTTGCTCAATCTGGTGTCGCGCACCGAACCAGTCCGAAGCGACTCACATCGAGACGGCGACCTCGGTTTACCGACCTAAATGCTAGGTCCCCGTTGGGCCCCATTCAGCTAATTGGTCGATTCGTGACCGGACTCGTGCAGCACCCCCCAACCGTCCTCGACAGACTTCACTCAATTGCGAGGTACCTGACAATCATGATCACCAGACACCGTATCCGCAGGCTCAGCCGATGGGGCGTGGCAGGTCTAGCCCTCACCGTCCCGGCCGCCCTTTTCGTGCTGCCGGCCCAGGCGAGTGAGGATGGGGACGCGGCCGAGAACCGGTTGTTCGTTGCTACCGACCAGTCCGTTGAGAATTGGAACCCGTTCCTGCAGATCTATTTCATCGAGCATCAGTTCCGTCAGGTGCAATATGAGCCCTTGATTCGCCACAGCGCCGAAGACTACACAGCGACCGAAGGCCTTGCCGAGGAATGGGAGGTTTCCGATGATGGACTGACCTGGACGTTCACCCTCCGCGAAACGGTATGGCACGACGAGCAGCCGGTAACCGCTGACGACGTGGAGTACACCTATCACATCATCTTGAACGACGAGGTCATCAGCGCACGCAGCGCCGACACCGTGGAGCTCATTGAATCGGTCGAGGCGGTCGATGACCGCACTGTTGAAATCCGAATCACTGAGCCGAGTGTCACGCTTGAGCTGTCCGATCAGGTGATCGTCCCGAAGCACATCTGGGAAGAGCATGAGGGCAACTGGAGCGACTGGGGCAACGACGACTTCCCGATCATTGGATCCGGACCCTGGCAAGCCGTCGCCTACGAAACCGACCAGTTCATCCGCTACGAGGCGAACGAGAACTACTGGCGGGGTGCTCCAGGCTTCGACGAACTGATCTTTCAGTATTACACCGAACCCGACACCGCGGTGGCTGGGTTGGAGGCGGGTGAAGTCGATATCGTCGGGAACCTCAACGAGGCGCAAGTGCGTCGCTTGGACGGCATGGAAGGCATTACCACCGTAGTCGCTCCCAACAGAGCCTGGCTTGCGTTGCGTTTCAACACCGGTGCGCGCACGATCGACGGGCAGGAGTTCGGGCAAGGGCACCCCGCGCTGAGTGACGTCGCTGTCAGGCAGGCATTGCACCACGCCATCGACAAGCAAGAACTCATCGATCGAGTCCGCGGCGGGTTCGGCGAGGTCGCTTCCAGCATCGTGCCGAGTGTGTTCGGTGCGATCTATTGGGAGCCGGATGACGACGTCCGCGTCGATTTCGATCTTGAAGAGGCCAGCCGGATTCTTGACGAGGCCGGCTACGCGATGGGCGACGACGGCATTCGGGTCTCGCCGGACGGCGACCCCCTGGTCTTCTCATTTGGTATTGACGCCGGCGACGCCGATCGGGAGAGTACTGCGCTGTTCATCGAGGAGTGGTTCAGCGAGATCGGAGTCGGTGTCGAGCAGGTTATTTCTGAGGATGTGCACGATCAGTTCTATGCAGGCGACATCGACTTCACGTTCACCGGCTGGGGGATCAACCCGGACCCAACGTATAACCTCATTCGACAAACCTGTGGCCAGCTCCCAGAAGAGCCGCCAGGCGGCAACAGCGACGCGTTCTACTGCAATGAGCATTACGACAACCTGGTCGCCCAACAGGCCGCCGAGACCGACCCCGAAGCACGTGCTGAGATTCTGGCTGAGGTGCAGGAAATCCTCTATACGGACGCACCGTTGATCTTTCTGTGGTACCCGACGGTGATGGAGGCGTACAACAGCGACAAGATCGCCGACGTCACATTCCAGCCGACCGATGGCGGCATGATCATGGGTCAGATAGGCCCGTGGGCCTACCATTCGGCCGCACCGACTGGCGAAGGCGGTGGTGGCCTGAGCACCAGCGTCCTCGTGGGGGCAGGGGCCGCGGTGGTGTTGGGCGCTGCGGTGGCCGGCGTCGGGCTGGCTCGACGGCGCCAGACGGCCGACGATCGCGAGTAGTGACGAATGGCCAACGAGGCAGCGACCTACCTTCCGGCCGGGTCCCCTGAGGACTCGACCGGCGACGCCGGCCCAGAACGCCGGCGCTCCACCGCCGGATTCGGCCGGTATGTACTGAACCGTGCCAGCGGGGCCGTTGTGTCGCTCGTGGCTGTACTGTTCACCGGGTTCTTCATCTTCCGGATACTCCCTCGCGATCCGGTCGAGCAGATCATGTTGAACACGCCGAACGCGACCCCGGAGTTGGAAGCGGCACTTCGCTCCGAATTCGGTCTAGATCGCCCACTGCTCGTCCAGTTCTGGGAGTACCTGACCAACACGCTCTCCGGTGACCTAGGCGTGTCGATCCAATACCAGGTTCCGGTGACACAGATCATCGCCGACCGGCTCTGGCCGACGGTGCTGCTGAGCGGGACGGCCCTCGTGCTCTGTGTCACCGTGGGGTTCTCTCAGGGCGCCATCGCCGCTTGGCGCAACGGCAGCAAGTTCGACAAGCGCACCGTGAATATCGCGTTGTTGCTCTATGCCGCGCCAGCGTTCTGGGTAGGCATGATCGCCATAATCGTTTTCGCCCGGGAGCTGCGGCTGTTCCCGACGGGACGGATGGTTTCGGCGACGACGCCTAATGAATTCTGGCCCCGGCTCCTTGACACCGCCCATCACATGGTCTTGCCGACCTTGACGATGTCGGCCATGCTCTATGCCGGTTACCTGCTCATCATGCGGGCTTCGATGCTCGACGAAATGGGCAACGACTACATCACCACCGCACGGGCGAAAGGGCTTCGAGACGCCGTTGTTCGCCGCAAGCACGCGATGCGCAACGCCCTGTTGCCGACCACGACGCTGGTGTTCATGGCGATCGGCAACGTCATCAACGGTGCCGTGTTCACCGAGACGGTATTTACTTGGCCCGGCTTGGGCTACACATTCTTCCAGGCCATCAGTGTGCCGGACCTCCCCGTGCTTCAGGGCCTGTTCATCGTGTTCTCGGCATCCACGATCCTCGCCAACCTGACAGCGGACATCCTGTACTGGTTCATCGACCCAAGGTCGCGGAAAGCATGAGTAGCGCTATGCGAAACGCCTCGTCCAGATCCATCCGGCTAGCCAGATGGCGCAATACGGCTAGGACCGTCTGGCGCGATTACCGCAGGCAACGCTCAGGCGTTGTCGGTCTTGTCGGTTTGGCCGTCATCGCGCTGGTCGCCATCGGATACCCACTGCTGGCGGAACCATCGGCGCTGAGTGTTACCAACGCCACCGGGGGACGCCTCGCGCCTCCTGGTGACGGTTACCCGCTAGGCACCGACGAGTTCGGTCGGTCGGTGCTCCTTCTCGTCGCACAGGGAACACGGGTGAGCTTGATCATCGGAGTCGCGTCAGCGTCGATCGCGATGGTCATCGGCACTTTGATCGGCATTCTCGCTGGCCACTTTGAGGGCAAAGCGAGCTGGGTGCTCATGCGCATCACGGAGTGGTTCCTTGTTCTACCAGGATTGGTCGTCGCCATCATCTTGGTCGTTGTACTCGGCCGGAGCATGACGGTACTGATCATCGCGATTGGCGTCACGTCGTGGGCGGGAACGGCACGTGTCATCCGTGCGCAGACACGAACCGTGGAAGGCCGACCCTACCTCGAACGGGCAAAGGCGCTGGGTGCTGGCCACTGGCATCAGATGGTCCGGCACGTACTCCCAAACGTGATGCCACTTGTCCTGGCTAGCACCGTCATCACCGTTGCTGCAGCCATCCTCACCGAGTCCGGCCTCGCGTTTCTCGGTCTGTACGATCCACAGAACCTGTCCTGGGGCATGCTTCTCAACCGTGCATGGAGCACGGGGGCAATGTCGGCTGGCGCTTGGTGGTACATCTTGCCGCCCGGATTCATGATCATGATCGTCGTACTGTGTTTCAATCTCTGCGGCCGTGCGCTCGAGGTTGCCATCAACCCGCGGCTACGAAGGTGAGACCGGTGAGCCTGCTCGAAATCCGTGACCTCCACGTCACCTACCACAGCTCGCGCGGCACCGTCCCTGCCGTACGCGGGGTGACCCTCTCCCTTGAACCGGGTCAGACCATCGGCGTAGCTGGAGAATCCGGGTGCGGAAAGTCGACCCTCGCTCAGGCGATCCTGCGACTGCTGCACCCCAGTACCGAGCTGACTGGCGAGATTGTGCTGCGCGGTGAAGACGTGTTGTCGATGCGGTGGGGCCGGCTGCGGGCAGTACGCTGGACCGGAGCGTCGATCGTCTTTCAGGGGGCGATGCACGTACTCAATCCGGCCCACCGGATCGGACAGCAGATCGCCGAGCCGATCCTGCTGCACGAAAAGGTGTCCGGTGGGGAAGCCGACCGGCGCGTGCTGGAGCTGCTGGATCAGGTCGGGCTGCCGTCCTGGCGGGCCGAGAACCATCCGCACGAGCTCTCCGGAGGCCAGCTCCAGCGAGTCATGATCGCTATGGCACTGGCCTGCAATCCAGAGCTGATCATCGCGGACGAGGCGACCACCGCTCTCGACGTCATGGTCCAGGCCCAGGTGCTTCGGCTGCTGGCGAGGCTGGTGCGCGACCGCAACGTCGGGATGATCATGATCAGCCACGATCTGTCTGTGCTGTCGGACAACTGCGACCGTGTAGCAGTCATGTATGCCGGCAAGGTGGTCGAGATGGGAGCAGCCCACGACGTGTTCGCTGACCCCAGGCACCCCTACACCGAAGCGTTGGCATCGGCGTTCCCGGTTGTCGGTGATCGTCAGGCACGGGGCCGCCCGCGAGGACTGGCTGGCGATCCACCAGATCCGAGCGATCTGCCGACAGGTTGCACATTTCATCCGCGCTGTCCGATCGCTGTGGAACCATGTAGGACGACAGAGCCGCCGCTACTCACGCTCAATCATGCCCAAGGCGACCAGCGCGACAGTAGCTGCCTGGTAGCGCAGGCCGGAGACCCCATTCGTCCGGCTCCCGCCACCGAGCCAACCCGCGTGACCGAGTTAGAGGAGTGTGCGCCATGAACGAGCAATTGTTGGCCGCGCGCGGTTTGCACGTGGAATATGGACTCCCTGGCGGTCGAACGGCGCAGGCCGTCTGCGGAGTGGACATCGATGTTGCACCTGGCGAGATTGTGGCGCTTGCGGGCGAGTCGGGCTGTGGCAAGACAACGCTGGCACGTACTCTTCTCGGTCTCGAGCGGCCAACGAAAGGCACTGTCACCATGGCCGGCCGACCGCTGGGAGCCACGAATCGTGAACTCCGGGAGTTTCGTCGCCGGGCCCAGCTCGTTCTGCAGGATCCAACCGGCGCGCTCAACCCGCGCCACACCGTGTACGAGGCAATCGCCGAAGGGCTCCGGATCCACGGTCTTCACGACAACGAGCACGAGAGGGTCGCGCAGGCACTTGCGCATGTGGGATTGCGCCCTCCCGAGCGTTACCTCCTTTCCTACCCGCATGAATTGTCCGGCGGCCAGAGACAGCGCGTCGTGATCGCCGGCTGCCTGGTACTTGATCCGGAGATCATCATCGCCGACGAGCCAGTCGCATCACTTGATGCATCGGTGCGCGGTGAGGTCCTCGCGCTTCTGATGCGGCTGCGAGATGACTTCGGGCTAGGTGCCCTCGTTGTCACACACGACCTCGGCCTGGCTTGGAGTATCGCCGACCGGATCGCGGTGATGTACCTCGGGCGAATCGTCGAGCAAGGGCCAGTTGAGCAGATCCTGACCGCACCACAACACCCCTACACATCTGCCCTGGTCTCGGTGCTGCCAAACTCGCCCGTCGGCGAGCCCCAGGTGCTCGTCGGCGAAGCTCCCGACGCCACCCGAATCCCAGGCGGATGCCGATTCAGCCCCCGCTGTCCTGTGCTCGCGTCAGGGGCTGCTGACACCGCCGGGATCGGTGCGGCCTGCCGTACGATCGACTTGCCCATCTTGACGAGGACCGACGACGACGTCGCTAAGGTGGCGTGTCACTACGCGCACGCCACAGTGCATTCCTAAGCGGCCGCGCGTCGAATGTCACGTCGCACGGCCTCGCGAGCGTACAGGCCGCACGGTCAAGTTCGGGTCAGCCAGGATGAGCGCTGTCCGCTACGTCGGACGTCAACCGCATCTGAGGCCCAACAAGAGCGTTTTCCCATTCCAGCAACTCGAGATGATCTCCACTCCAGTCCACGCCGATGAGCGTTCGGCCGTGGGCATGGCCCGCGAATACTGGGAACGGCCACGTCGTCTCCATGACAACGAGTTCAACTGCGTCGCCCTGGCGCAGCTCGATCACCTCTTGGCCATCCCACCACCAGGTCCGTACTCGTACATCGAGGTGGCGCCACCGTTGTGCCGCGGTTTGCCACAGCGATGCGTGGCTGTAACCACGCTCGGCGACGAGGACAGAGAAACCCCGGCGCGGCCACACCACGACGCACGTAGTCCGGTCGCTGATCGTGCCCGTGCTCACGAGCACTCGGTGATGACCGACGCGTTCTGTGCGGATACCGGACCCAAGGCCGGCGCCTTCTGTGCCTGGGGTCGCTGGTGTCAGCAACAACGACAACATACGCCAGTTCACGACGTCAGGACGATGACCGCCGATGGCTTGAGCCAAGACCATCAAGTCGTGGAGTGTGGACCATAGGTCGCCAGAAGGAGCAGCTGCACCGAGGATGCACGGACCTTCGGTCTGCTGGTCGGGGAACGATGTCTTGCCCATGTCGAGCGGCTCCAGCAAGTGGTCGGACAAGAGTGCGATGTAGTCCTGCCCAGTAATCTGCTCCAGCCTGCGCGCCATCAGCGCGTAGCCCAGGTTCGAGTAGTGCCACGTGCCAGGCGGCAGCCTTAGACCCGGTGGGTCGAGCAATGCAGCCTCGACGTCGGACCGGTTTAGCGACTTCGGTCCCCAATGGTCGGGGTGTAGCTCGAAAGGAAGCTGCGCGGTGTGGCTCAGTAATCCCCGGAGAGTGGTGCGATGGCCGTCGTTATCGGCGGCGAACGGTTCGTCGCAGTCGACTACGTCGTCGACATGAAGGCGGGCGGCAAGCAGCGCCGCGAGCGTCTTGGCAACCGAGCCGATTGGGAAACGCGTATCCGGTGCCAGTTGACCAGTTAACTCACCCGCGGTCTTGTCCTCACTGAGATGATGCGTGGCAATGATTGACGGCTGGATCCCGCGTTCGACGAACATGGTCAGCCGCACCTCAGCTTCCGCAAGTTGTTTTGATCCGTGTCAATGTCCAGCCATGTAATATAGTTGCATGGCGAGCGGGCGTAACGCGAGGGACGCAGGTTTCCCTGGTGTCGACGTCGACAGGGCGGGCACAACATGAGAGGACCAGAAGTTGCCCAAGTCGTCTAACAAGCACGACCCAACCGACCGTACCGTGCTCGCAACTTTACGCGGCATGCTCCCGAGCCTTTCGCCGTCCGAGGCCCGCGTAGCAAAGACAGCCATTGACGACCCTGCTGGCGCCGCAGCGTCCACGATCGCCGAGCTGGCTCGACGCAGCGACACCTCCGAGACCTCGGTTATCCGGCTATGCCGCACGATCGGTTTCGGTGGCTACCCCGAGTTCCGACTGGCCCTGGCCGCTGCTGCTGCCACGAGTTCGGAAGAGGAGTACATCTCCGGCGAGATCCTGCCGACTGACACCACCGAACAGGTCGTCCGCAAAGTCACCGGGGCAGATGCTCAGGCCATTTCTGAGACGGCCAACCAAGTTTCGATCCGGTCACTCGAGCACGTAGCCAAAGCCATCGGTAAGGCTGGCCGCGTTGACCTCTTTGGAGCAGGCGCCAGCTCGTTCGTGGCGCAGGACATGCAGTTCAAGCTGCACCGCATCGGGCTGACGAGCTACTGCTTCGCAGACCCGGGCTTGGCGATCAGTTCGGCGTCCCTGCTTGCCCGTGGCGATGTTGCAATCGGCCTCTCGCACACGGGATCAACACGTGACACGATCCGTTACCTCGAGGTCGCGGCCGAAGCCGGTGCAACGACCGTCGCCATCACGAACCACCCGCGAGCTCCCATTGCGACCAAGGCAGACATTGTTGTGACGACGGCAGCCCGTGAGACCACATTCCGGTCAGGGGCCATGGCCAGCCGGATCGCGCAACTAACCCTCGTCGATGCACTTTTCGTGCTCGTAGCACAAGGGCGCGTAGATCTGGCCATGGATGCCCTGCAGCGCACTCACGACGCGCTAAGGCCGCCTACGAAGGGAAACAAATAACTACTCCCTGTTGCGTGGGGACGCCTTCGAGCGTCTGCATCGGCCTGAATCCTCTGTTTGCGACCGCAAGGGTTGACATCGAGCAGCCGATGTCCGCAATGCCGAGGATATTTGACCGTTCGCTAATCACATGCGCGCAGATCCCACGTCGATGATGCCCAATGCGTCGAGCATGTCGGACCGGTGGGCTCGATATCTGCTGCCGAGTTTGATCAATGGCACGGGGAATTCTCCACCCAGACGCATCCGCAAGCGGTCCGCCGCCGCGATCTAACGCGCGTGAGCATCGTCCGTCGCTGGACCTGTAACAACCGGCGCGTGACCACGGCAATGCCCCGTGACGCCTAGCACGACCTGCGAACCTGACCGTCCCCGATGATCCATGTTTTCGAGGGTTACCGACCATCCAGCGGGCGCGCCTATTCTGGACATAACGGGCGAACGCGCGGGTGGGGTGGGCGGCAATGGTCACGGTGGCGGCGTACAACCTGGAGAACCTGTTCGCGCGGCCGAAAGCGTTTGATCCGCTTGACTGGTCCGCCGGCGAACCCATCTTGCAGGCCTATGGCGAGTTCAACGCGCTGATCACCAACGACACCTATTCGGATGCCGACCGGGACCGGATGCGCGAACTCCTGCTCGAGGTCGGCGTGTACTACCGCAACACCCACGGCGCGATCCGCCGCCGCCCCAGCCCCACACCCGCCTGGGCATGGCTGCGCAAGAACCGCGGCGACTTCGACCGCCAACCCCGCGACACCACCGACGACGTCGAGATCACCGCCACCGGACGCGGTGATTGGATCGGCTGGCTGGAGCTGGCCACCGAACCCACCGACGAGATCGGCACCCGCATGACCGCCCGCGTCATCAATGATGTCGACGCCGACATCATCGCCGTAGTCGAAGCCGAAGACCGCCCGTCGCTGGTGCGGTTCAACCACGACATGCTCAACCGGCAATACCGGCACGTGATGCTCGTCGACGGCAACGACGAACGCGGCATCGACGTCGGCATCATGACCAAACCCGGCTTCGCCATCGGGACCATCCGCTCCCACGTCGACACCGAAGACCACATCGGCACCATCTTCAGCCGCGACTGCCCCCAATACCAGGTCACCACCCCCGGTGGCACCGTTCTGCATGTGTTGGTCAACCACTTCAAGTCCCAGTTCGGTGGCGGCGACGACAAACGCCGACGCCAGGCCGACGCCGTCCGCGACATCGTCGACGACCTTGTCGCTGACGGCCAGCATGTGATTGTGCTGGGCGACCTCAACGAGGGCCAACCCTCTATCGATAAACCACCAGAAAGCCTCAAGGCCCTGTTCGACGACGATGGGCCGTTGGTGTCCTGCTACGACCTCGACGGTTTCACCACCGGGGAGCGGCCTGGAACGTTCGACACCTGCAGTATCCGCAACCGGCTCGACTACATCCTCATCTCCCACAGCCTCACACCGGCGTTCACCGGCGGGACCGTGTTCCGCAAGGGCCTATGGGGAACCCGCAAGACCCGCCCCACCGCCTGGGACACCTACCCCGACATGACCGCCAACATCCACCAAGCCTCCGACCACGCCGCCATCACCATCGACCTCGACCTGTAACGAACCGCCTCCCCTCACCGGAGGCGCCAGGGGCGCCGGCCAGACGACGGCGCAGCGCGTTCGGAACCGGCAGTGGGCTAGCGGTCGAGTAACTTCAACCGGTTCCGGCACCGACGACAAGCCGGAGACCGGACACCGCCCCGCCCGTCCCACCGCGCTACCGCCCGCACCGGCTCCCCCGTTGCCGTCTTCTCAACGCGCACAGTAGCCAGTGATACGCACAACGCTGGCGCCCACCCATCCAGCGTCATCGGCCCGGGCGCGGCGGCATGATCACGCTCGCCGATTCCTCGGTCGACCGCCCCGACACCGGGATGCGGCAGCGTACCCAGTAACTCAACCGCGACTGGGTCGAACTGGACCCGTGCCAGTGCGCTGATCAACTCGCGTCCGTAAGCCTTGTCGTTCTCGGTCAGGTGACGACGCAGGTGGATGAGTCCGGGCATCGGGTCGTCAAGGTCGATCGCGACGACGTAGCGGCACATCGCGAACGGGCACCGTGCGACGGTCTGAGGCGTGTCCACATATTCATAGTCGAACTTTTGTTCGCCTTTGTCACGTTGATCTCTGCCATCCACCCCAGGGAACCACACGTCCACAGCCTGAGTCAGCCGACCGTCCGCCCGGCCGGGCTAGGCGTAGCGACGCTTCGCGTCGATCAGCAGACCCCCGAGCCGTTCTGCCATCTCCCAGGACAGCACGGCGCGGCTGTACGGAGAGAACTGGCGAGCAGCCAGCGTCAACACGCAGTACGGCCGCTTGGCTTCGGCTTCGGCGGTCACCGCCACTGCGAACACCGCGGCATTGCGGGCGAGCATGATCTCTCCCACGTGAGCGATGTGCAGGCCGCTGTGGCTGGGCTGCTCGGAGAAGTCGCACCAGCGTGGGCAACTGAGTTCATGCATCCTGATCACCACCCGGACGACGAGTCACGAACGTCCCACTGGCCGGCAACGTGACCACGACGCCGCGTTGCCGCAGCTCCTCCGTGGCCCGGCGCACCGTACCGATCGACACCCCCAACATCGCCGCCAGGCTCTGCTCCCCCGGCGACATCGCTCGAGGCTCAAGGTCCCTGGCTTCGACCACAGCCGCGAGGCTGTAGAGCCAGGCCCGCTCGGCTTCACAATTGATCGCGGCGCTAGGAGCTGGACGAGCCTGACCGCCTATGACACGTCACCCTGAATGCCTGACCGAATGGTTGCGCCAGGCAGTTGGCCGTCTGATGAAGCAAGAACGTCAGCCTGCAGAAAGAACAGTACGAATGCTGCTAACGGTAGCGTTAGGTCTGTGCTAACGGTAGTGTCGGCCCATGGCTGGGTATCAGCGGCGGCTCCTGGACACCGAACTCGACGAACTTCTGCCGGCACTGGCGGCGGTGGCGATCGAAGGCCCGAAAGGTGTCGGCAAGACCGCTACTGCACAACGCCGCGCAGACACCTCGTTCGAACTCGACGACGCCGAACAGCAACGCCTACTCGCCGCCGACCCCGCCCGCATCAACCGCGCCACCGGCACCGTCCTTATCGACGAATGGCAACGCTACCCTGCCATCTGGGACGACATACGCCGAAGCGTCGATCAGAACCCACAACCCGGCAGATTCATCCTCACCGGCAGCGCAGCACCCGTCGTCACCCCCGTGCACTCCGGCGCAGGACGCATCGTCCAACTGCGGATGCGACCAATGAGCCTGACCGAACGCGGCCTCGACACCCCAACCGTCAGCCTCACCGCCCTGCTCGCCGGTACACGGCCCCAGATCGAGGGTGAGGCGTCGATGGACCTGCCCGCCTACGTCGAAGAAATCCTGCGCTCCGGATTCCCCGGCATCCGCCACCTGCCGCCACGCGCCAGACGTGCACAACTCGACGGCTACCTCGCCCGCATCGTCGAACGCGACTTCCACGACCAGGGATACCAAGTCCGCAAACCCGCCACACTTCGAGCGTGGCTGCAGGCCTATGCTGCGGCAACCGCCACGACCACGGCGTACAACGCCATCCTGGACGCCGCCGCCCCCGGCGAATCGGACAAGCCGGCGAAGACCACCACCATCGCCTACCGCGACGTGCTCACCCAGCTATGGCTGCTCGACCCGATCCCCGGATGGCTGCCCGTCGATAACCCGTTCGCGCGACTCGCCCAAGCACCCAAACACCACCTCGCCGACCCCGCACTCGCCGCGCGCCTGCTCAACCTCGACGCCGCCACCCTGCTCGAAACCACACCACAACGACGCCCCCACGGGCGAGCCATGATCGGTCAGCTTTTCGAATCACTCGTCGCGCTGAGTCTGCGCACCTACGCCCAAACCGTCGAAGCCGACATCGCCCACCTACGCACCCGCAACGCCGACCACGAAATCGACTTCATCATCACCGGCCCCGGCGGACGCATCGTCGCCCTCGAAGTCAAACTCGCCCGCACCGTCGACGACAACGACGTCACCCACCTGCACTGGCTCCACACCAAGGTCGGTGACCTCCTCGCCGACACCGCCATCATCACCACCGGACCCTACGCCTACCGCAGACCCGACGGCATCGCCGTCATACCCGCCTCACTCCTGGGACCCTGACCCCACAAATCAGGTGTCACCCACTCGTGCAGCACACCCCACCGGTGACACCCGGTCCTCGCCGACGGCCCCCGCTTACCGATGCCTAGGTATATCTCATGGCTTCTGGAACCTCGGGGCGGAGAACAACGAGGCGGCGACCGAGTGGACGAATCAGGCTTCGCGGGCCCTCCAGAGCAGGGTCGAGATGCGCGCTCTCCAGGAGTGGCCCAACGCCTGACGGGCGCACCGACGGCCGACAAGACGTGTCTGCCCAGATCTACCGCCGAGCGAGCGCTGGTCAAGTACAGCCAACTGACCACGGCGGGAACTACTCGTGACGGGGTGTAGTTACGAACCCTGGCGCCTCAGCGAGGAATGGAACGTATTCCTCAGTGTCTGGCACACATTCTAGGTGCGCTGCAGTGATGCCCAGCGGCCTGAGTCACTGGCCGCGTCGGTCTGATCAGGCAGCGCGACTGGCTACTCGAAGCTCGCATCGACCTGGGTCTGTCCACATTCGGAGCGCCTCGGGGTGCAGGTGTCCGGCTTGAAGGTTCGCCGATCCGATCGGTAGTCAGGGGGGCCGGTTGACCGAAAAGGAGTGAGGCTTCGCACACCCGTGGCTGGGACCCTCGGCCAGTCCGCACCGAGCATGACCTACCCGTGCGACCTCCTAGACCGTCGCTTTTGCGGCGCCTCCAGCCGCTCAACCTCTGCGATCAACTCGGCGACATCCTGGTAGCGCTGGGCGAGGTCGTTGACGGCGCACCTGTGGATGATCTGCCCCACCGTATCGTCAGCTGCGGGGAGTGACTCTCTGCCCGTGAAGACGTAGGCGAGGACATGCGCGATCGAGTACATCTCGTTCACGACTCCGTAGTCCTTGAAGCTCCCGAGCATCGGGTCCCGGATCGTTCCCTTCATCTCGGTCTGGGTCCGGGTGAACTCGTTCGCCTGATCCTTCACTAGCCCAAAGTCTGAGAGCTTCACCAGAACGGCGCCGGAGTCGAAGACTTTCAGCAGTATGTTCTGGAGGCTGATGTCACGGTGCAACAACCCCTGGCGGTGGAGATAGTTGATCCCGTATAGGAACTGCAAGGCAATGCGCTTGCGAGCCGCGAAGGACATCGTGGCGTTCTTCTTGCTGATGTGCTCCCGGAGCGTTATGTCGCAGTACTCCATCCGGTACTCGTTTCGGGTCTCGTCATAGCGGTAGACCTCCACCACGTAGGGAAAGCTCAGCTTCTTCAGGACTTCAAACTCCTGCTTGAAGCGGTGCAGATCGCGCTCGTCCAGGCCCCTTTTCGCCCGCTTGACCGCAAACTTGATGCCGTAGTCGGGGTCGACGTAGGAGTAGACGTGGGCGTACGACCCGCTCCCCACCATCTTCAGCTCTACGGCAGCCTCCTGCTTCTTGAGCCTCACGCTCTTAGCCGTGTGGACGAAGACTTGCTCGTAGCCGATGACGTCGATGAGATCAAAGTCCTCCGGCACCGCGCTGCCCCCGCTTGGCGAGAGCCACGGCCGACATCGATCCAGCGCATCCTGGTAGGAGTCGGCCAGTTCGACCTCAACTCCTGCCCTCTTCAGGGTATGCAGGTCGATCTCGATCTCGTCGATGAGCGCGAGCAAGTCCCTGCTGTTGTCAGCCCAGTAATGGTGAGTGGTCTTGGCACGTCCGTTGATATCGGTGAAGTGCTTGTTCAACCGCTTATGGAGGACTGCGAACATGTGACCCCACTCGGGGTCGTCGTAGAGGCGAGCGAAGGCCTGCGCGGCGGGCATCGCCTCGTACTTCTCGCGTAGGTCGGCCAGCAGGAACTCCACCGGATCGGCCACCGTGTCCTCCTCTCGCTGCACCGCTATGATCCCATGGCTCCGAAGTGAGTCACCCCTCCTGCTAGCCGTGTCTGCGTCCTGCCAGGGGCGCTGCCTTCGCAGACCATCGACGCAGCCCCGACTGCGCGATCGTCGGCTCATCCGAGCACCACTGCGGTCAGCGAGCGACCTACTCCGAAGCCAGGACCATCTAACGTGCGTGTCCACACCCGTCCAACACCTCAGAGCCGAGCAGATCCGGGTGCAAACGCTGGTGCGCGTCAATCTGGTCCGGTCTGACGATGTCCATGCGAGTAGCCCGCTCCCCTGGCCTCACTATGCAGGGTGACAGCTACCGAGCCCAGCCCGGAACTCGCAGGTGCGATTGTCATCGCGCGTGCCTCATCGAGGAATGGAAAGTACACTCCGACTGGTGATGACCATGCTAGCCGCTCACCTCGCCATGCGCGTTGATGGTCCTTCCGCTTGACGACGAAGATCCGGCCTTCCGTGGGCATGCCAGACACGAACTAGAGCGCTCGCGGCGGAATGACCAACACGCTCATGTAGTTACTAAATGCGCAGGGCGAGGAGCGCGCGATCAGCGCAGCAGACGACCTTCGTGGTTGTATGGCGGGTCGCCGCACCTGCAACTGCGGGTTGGGGCCATGTTCGGAGACCAGGCATGGAGCGCTTCTTCAAATGAAGGGCGTCCCCTGCCAGAATCAACCCCATGGCGGCAGCCACTGATCCAGAGCCCCCGTGCGAGACATCCGTTGGCCAGACGCGGCAGCATGCTGGAGCACGCTGGTGGAGCCTCGATATCCATGCCCATTCGCCGGCGTCTTTCGACTACGGCGGCCTGGAAGGCAGGACGAACGACGACCCTAAGCCGTCCTTCAAGGAGTGGATTCAGGCCTACGTCGCTGCTGGCGTTGACGGCATCGTCGTCACCGACCACAACTCTCATGACGGGATCGAGCCAGCCCGACAAGCTCTCGAAGACCTGCTCCGAGTCGACCCTTACATGCGGCCCTTCGTGATCTTCCCGGGCGTCGAGCTGACAGTGACTGGTGGGATCCACATTCTCGGGGTCTTCGACCCAGGGTGTGACGCCGAAATCGTCAACCAGGCCCTAGCCGTCTGCCGTTACACCGGCACTCGCGGCGAAAGCGACGAAACTGCAAACATGACGGTCATCGATGCGGCTGCCGAACTTGTAGCGCTAGGCGGACTCTGCATCCCAGCTCACGCTGATCAAGCCCGTGGCGTGTTTGGGATGGACCAGCGCGAGCTCACGGCCCTCGCGACCTTACCCCATGTGCTGGCAGTGGAGGTCGTGGATGACGCGGAGGTCGGTACCGCCAACCGACTCGGCTGGATCCCCGTTCTCGGGTCCGACGCACATCATCTGACTACTGACTCCTGTCCAGAGGAACACGAGGCGAAGGCGCCGGGTACACACCTGACGCTCATCAAGGCGGAGGCCCTTGACCTGGAGGGTTTACGGCTTGCTCTGACAGAGCCCAGCGAATCAGTGCGCCGATGCCGGAGTAGCTACGAAGACCTGAACACTACCGATCATGGGCACATCGACCGCGTCCAAGTCATGCGTGGCGAGGTCATAGAGGAGTACCGCTTCGGCCCGTGGATGAATTGCCTCATCGGAGGACGTGGCGTTGGCAAGTCAACGCTCATCGAATTGCTCCGACTAGCGCTCGGACGTAGCCACGAGCTTGAAGGTTCTGTAGCGGAGGACCTAAGACGATTTCATCCCGACTCCGATCCCAGTGAGCGCTGGTGGGACGACGAGACTCAGATCGTCGTCGAGTACGTCAAGGACCAGCAACTACTTCGGGTCACCTGGTCAGGTCTGGAGCCGGACCGACCGGACCTTGAACTCTGGACGGGCAACTCCTGGGAGAAGCAATCGGGCCGAGCAGTCGATCGCGCCCCGATCCGCGTCTTCAGTCAGAAGCAGATCTACGAACTTGCCACGTCGCCTCAAAGCTTCCTGACGATCCTGGACGACATGCCAGCAATTCAAAGGAACGAATGGGACGAGGGGTACGAGGAACTACAGCTCCGGTTCAAGGCAGAACGCAACAAGCTCCGGCAGTTGCTTGCGGAGACCGAGAAAGCTGACCGGATCCGCGGACAACTGGAAGAGGTCCAAGGACGGTTGCGGCATCTGGCTCAGCTTCGGGCGAGCGACCAGTACCAGGAGCTTGAGGTGACTGAGGCGCGCACCCGGGACGCCACGACCGCCGAGCAGCAGGCCCTTAACATCGAGCAGAGGCTGATCACCGATGCCAGTACGTTGCGCGAGCTTGTGACTGATCCTTTGCGTGTAGGTGAGTTCGTCGCACGGGCCGCGACGTTTGCCTCAGCTGCGGATCTCTTGGAGCAGGCTGCAGCAGTTCTGTCAGCTGGGAGAGACGCGTGGGAAGGCCAGAACACGACTTCAGCGTGGCAGGAGCGGATCGCTGAGCTCAACACATGGCTGGGCGAACAGGGCGGCTCGTCGAAGATTTCCGCTGAACGGACGCGGGCCGATCGGCAGCGAGAGGCAGAGCTCGAAGCGGAACTTCGTGAGGTCGAGAGCTCTGAGGACAGGCGCCAACAGCAGCAGGCGGTGATCGACGGGATCATGGACGAGATCACTTTGAAGAGACAGCAGCTTTATGCGCGGCGGCGCGACTACACGGCGCAACTCAGCACAAGCCCTGATTCGCCTACGAAGGTAGAGGTCCACCACCAAGGCGACATCGAGAACCTCGGCGAGGGGCTCCGCGCGCTGCTCAACTGCCCGGAGTCCTTCGAGTCGGCATTCAGCAAAGACGGCATCGCGGCAGCGCTACTTCGACAGCAGCCAAAGAATCCCTTGTTTCCAGCAGAAGTAGAGAAGTTCAAGCAGGCGCTTATCGAGTTGGTGGAGGCGGGCTCCGACTCCGATATCGGACGATCCATCAGGGTGGACGCTCGCTTCTACAACCGACTTGCCAACGCTGACACCTTTGACCTGGTCACCGACATCATGCTGTGGTTCCCCGAGGACCACGTCTCGGTGCGCTACCGACCACGTGAAGGCGGCGACCTGATCGCAGTCGACCGTGGGTCTCCCGGCCAAAAGACAGCGGCACTGCTCACCGTCATTCTCCAGATGGGAGCCGATCCGCTGGTGCTCGATCAGCCGGAAGATGACCTCGAGAATAAGCTGATCAGGCATCTAGCCGTCGAGACGCTGAAGAACATCAAGAGCCGTCGGCAACTTATCGTGTCCACCCACAACGCCAACATCGTCGTAACGTCAGCCGCAGAGAACATCCTCGTGCTTCAGCATGGCGATCTGGTTCCTGAGATCGAAGCCAAAGGCACGCTCCAAACAGCGGGCGTGAAGGCCAAAGTCTGCGAGATTCTTGAAGGTGGCGAAGAGGCGATCACGACCCGGTATCGGCGGCTGATAGGACCCGTCAGCGCGTAGCGGTCGATATCGCCGTGGTGCGTCGAGTTGTCCGGGCGGATTCTCCTGCACAAGGGAGGTGAACCGTCGGCGGGCAGCTCCTTCGCGCACTGCCATCAGTCAGGCAACCAGCCAAGCCAGCCCGCCAGGGGGAAGACCAGTACTCCGCCGACGGCCGCAATAAGGATGCCTTGGACCAGCACGACAACCGAGGTTACGACCAGGCCGGGAGCGCTTCGTGGTGGTAACCCAGCAGCCGCTCGAATCCGTGGCCCGAGCGTGAGGAACCATGCAATGGCGCCGACGAACCCCTTCTCCCGCTCCGCCTGCTCGTCACCTTTGTGCTCAAGCAGGCCCAGGGCTTGGAGTCCAACTTGATTCACCAACGAGGGGTCCAGCATCGGCGTGTTGCCAAACATGGTTGACCACACCAGCGCGGGATTGATCGGCTGTTGCTGCCACGTGCCTGGCGGTTTGTAATCGATCGATACGCCAGCTGCATCGAACGCAAGTGCTGCGGGACCAGCAAGCGCCGCTGCCTTCGCTCGCAGTGCGTCCGCTTTCGCCTCGCGCCCACGTCGGGCGCGCCAAGCGGGGAAGGACGAGAGTACGCCGCTCGCCACTGGTTCGAGCTCTGCCAGCATTTGGTCAAGTCCCCTGGTGTGGTGAGTGGTGGGTGGAGTGGAGTGGTGTGAGTACCTACAAACGCTGCAAGTGCAAGGACGTGTCAACGGCAGCTGAATTTTGAGCAGGTAGCGGAAGTTGAATTTTGACCATCTTCCTGGTTTATGGTTCGTCGGTCGCGGCTGTGGGGACACTGTCATGGCGGCCATACAATCAACTCCTCACCGGCAACCCCGTCGGCATCTCACGGTGGCCGACATCTGCGAAGAACTCGGCATCTCTCGGTCAACCTTCTACGAGTGGCGCGCCAAGAAGACCGCCCCGCCGTGTATCAAGCTCCCCAACGGCGAACTCCGGGTCCGCGCTGCTGATCTCGACGCCTGGATCGAGTCATGGACGGAGCACACCGCCTGATGCTCACCAGCTACAACGCCCGCGTCTGGAAGACCACCGTTCGCAAAGGCACCCGAGTCACCACCTATTACGTGCGCTGGGGCGTAGACGGCCGGGCATTCAACCGGTCCTTTCGAAAACGAGCGCAAGCGGATAGCTTCCGCTCCGAGCTAGTGTCAGCTGCCCGCAAGGGCGAGGCATTCAATGTCAACTCCGGCCTACCAGAGTCGATGCAACAGGCCGACAAGGAGATTTCTTGGTATGAGTTCGCCTGCGACTACGTCGACGCCAAGTGGCCGAAGTCGGCAGCCACCACTCGACGCACCATCGCCGAGGCGATGACCGCCGTCACCTGTTCGATGTTCACCACCGACCGCGGTCAACCCGACGGCGTACAGCTCCGTTCCGCATTAAAACGGTACGCGTTCAACACCAGCCGCCGAGCCAGCCCCGAGATCCCCGAACACACCATGCACGCGCTGCGTTGGGCCAGCCGACACACCCGGCCAGCAGCAGACCTGAAGGACCCCCAAGTCCTACGGAGAATCCTGGACGACCTGGCCACACGCCTAGATGACACGGCTCGCGCACCGAGTGTTGTGTCACGGTGGCGACGAATCCTACACAACGCCGTCGAGTACGCCATCGAATGCAAGATCCTCACTACCAACCCCATACCGGCGCTCAAATGGAAACCCGCTCGCACCGTTCAGGCCGTCGACAGCCGCCGCGTCGCCAACCCGACCCAAGTGCGAGCATTACTTAAAGCCGTGAGCATGCGGGCACCTCACCTTGTTGCGTTCTACGCGTGTCTGTACTTCGCCGCCCTGCGTCCGGAAGAAGCTGCCGGGCTCTCCAAGCAGAATCTGACCCTGCCAGCTGAGGGTTGGGGCGAAATCCATCTCGAACGGGCGAGACCTCACGCTGGCAGCGAGTGGACCAACTCCGGAGATAAACGCGACAATCGCCAACTCAAGCAACGCGCGATCGGCGAAACCCGCACCGTACCGTGCCCGCCGGAACTCACCGCGCTGCTCCACCGCCACATCAAACGGTTCGGCACGACAGCGGACGGGCGACTCTTCGTCGGCCAGCGCAACGCCGACCACCTCCCCGTCCTTACTGTCACCCGAACCTGGGCGCGTGCCCGCGAAGCCGTCTTCGGCGAGATTGCCGGAACGTCTCACGTCGCTGCCCGGCCCTACGATCTGCGCCACGCAGCAGTGTCGACATGGCTCAACGCCGGCGTCCCGGCAACCCAAGTTGCCGAGTGGGCAGGCCACTCCGTCGACGTACTCCTCGCCACGTACGCCAAGTGCATCGACGGCGAAGCTCAGCGCAACCGAGCCAAGATCGATCAAGCCCTCGGCCGATCTCCAAGCCCCTGAAAACTTTGGCACGTATTTGGCACAGACAGCCGTAGAAGCCCGTTTCTAGCCGGAGACAGCCGCACATACGAAGATCGCCCCTCCACCGCGTTTCCGCAGGTGAGGGGCGATCTACCAGTGGTAGCCCCGACGGGATTCGAACCCGCGCTACCGCCTTGAGAGGGCGGCGTGCTAGGCCGCTACACAACGGGGCCAACATTGCCAGCGCGTAAGCGCTGCAGTCCGAAACTTTACCCGACTCCGAGCCAGGCTCCAAACTGGCCGAACAGAACCGTCTGGCCTGCTCATGAGCTGGAGCACCGGACTCAGACCTAGCATATCTTTCGATCCAAGAAGATCCACGAACGGGTAACTAGACGACTGCCACGAGACACCGGAGGCCAGCCAGGTGTGCTGGCACGCAGCCAAGGGCGGGTCGGGGCTGAGCAGCGTCGATGCCGGCGACGGCGCCGCCGGCCCGTACCGGTGTGGGAGGGTTGGGTGACACATGAATGACCGGGCGAATCGTGCTACTCGTCTCATCGCCATCACGAGTCAACGCAAGGGCAGTGTCCACGGCGGTTCATGTGATTTGCTACTGCCACAATTCGTTCACGTGTGGAGGCCCGGAACGCAGCGACTCACGGGGAACACGATGGCTGTGTCCCATCAAGCAGATAGGGGTGCTTTCAGGACATGGACATGATCGAGTCCGCCCGCGAAGCGTTCCACTCTCACGACTGGATCGGTGCGTACGAGGCGTTCACAGCCGCACGCGAGCAAGGTCCACTCTCCGCGCAGGACTGCCACGCCCTGGCGGAGTCCGCGTGGTGGCTCGGCAAGATCGACGAGTGCCTCGACGGCTTTGAAGAGGCGCATCGCCGGTACATGGACGCCGGGCAGCCGCTGCCCGCGACCAGATCGGCGTTCTACCTGGCCCTACATGCTCTCGAGCGTGGCGAGTCGGCACGGGGCAGCGGCTGGCTCACGCGGGTTCGGCGCACCCTCGCCGACGTACCGGATAGCGCCGAACACGGCTATCTCCTCTATTTCGACATGTTCGCCGCGATGGGTGAAGGCGACCTGGATACGGCTACGGCCCATGCGACGCGCATGGACGAGCTGGCGCGCCGATGTGATGATCCGAACCTTGCCGCCCTGAGTGTCGTAGGGCGCGGCCGGGCGTTGGTCAAACGTGGGCAGGTGCGTGACGGCCTCGCGTTACTCGATGACGCCATGCTGGCGGCTGTTTCGCAGCGGCTGGACCCGCTCTGGGCGGGGTCCATCTACTGCCATCTCATGGATGCCTGCCAAGAGCTGATGGACCTGCGCCGAGCGGCGGAATGGACGCAGGCAGCGACGCAGCGGTTTGACGATCTTCCACAAGCCAACATCCTTCCCGGGATCTGCCGGGTCCACCGAGCACAGGTGCTGCAGGTTCAGGGCGACTGGGACAGAGCGGAGCACGAGGCGAGCCGCGCCTGTGTGGACATGCTGCACGTCCACGTCGCTACCGCGGCCGAGGGCCACTATGAAGTCGGCGAGATCCGTAGGCTCCGTGGCGATCTGGCCGGCGCCGAGCAGTCCTTCAAGCGAGCGCATCAGCTCGGCCGCGATCCACAGCCCGGGCTCGCGCTGCTCAGGCTGAGCGAGGGCCGGATCGACATGGCGACCGGCTCCATCCGTGTTGCCCTTGCCGCTGAGGCGACCGACCGGCTCAAGCGAGCCCGGCTGTGTGCGGCGCAAGTCGAGATCACGCTCGCTGCGGGCGACGTCGAGACAGCCCGCACGGCTACTGCTGAGCTCGAGAACATCGCGCGGATCTACGACAGTGCGGGGCTGGACGCAAGCGCTCGCAACGCTCGTGGTCTGGTCAGCCTCGCCGAAGGCGAGCCCGGCCAGGCGTTGTCCAGCCTTCGGGTGGCGCTGCTGAGCTGGCAAGAGCTCGATGCGCGGTACGACGCCGCGCGGACCCGGCTCTTGCTTGCTGAAGCTTACCGTGCACTCGGTGACGAGGGTGCCGCTCACCTTGAGTTGGAGGCCGCACGCGACGCCTTCAACCGTCTGGGGGCTCCGATGGACGTGCCGTTCACAACCGAGACAGGTAGTGGCTCGGCTCTGCCCGGCGGTCTCACGAATCGGGAAGTCGAGGTGCTTCGTCTGGTGGCTACGGGGCGCAGCAACAAGGAGATCGCAGCGGAGCTGGTGCTGAGCGAGCGGACCGTTCACCGCCATCTGTCGAACATCCTCGGCAAACTCGGTGTCTCATCACGCGCCGGAGCTACCGGGTTCGCCTACGATCACGGACTGGTCGGGCGGCGGCGTGGGTAGATCTGCCCATTGCGGACCGCGGGTCGGATGGCCCGCGCTGCCGATGATGTATACCCGGGCACGGGCCTAGCGTCGAGGTTGTAGGGGCGAGCACGATTTCGCCTTCATCGACCCAAGGAGAGGGACATGAACCTGTACATGATCTTCCGGCGCAGCGGGTGGGACCCGAGCGAACTCGAGGCGGCCGACGCTCGCTCGAACACGGAGGCCGGCAAGCGCGACGACGTGCGCAAGATCCGTTCGTATGTGCTCGACGAACCGGACGGCAGAGTGGGGACCCTGTGCCTGTACCAGGCTACCGACCCCGAGGCGTTGCTCGAGCACGCGCGGGCGGCCGACCTTCCGTGCGATGAGGTGGTGCGGGTCACGGCAATCGATGTGATGCGTAAGGACCCCGAACTGAGCGCAAGCTGAGCCCGGACGGCGCTGAACGATCGTCCGACGCGGAACCGCCGACGCCGCGGTGAGAGACAGTAACGGCCACCGTCCGCGGCATCGCGGACGCTGGCCGTTACTCATCGCGACGCGAGCCACATGACAACAGACCAATGGACCTGATCGCCGGCCGGCTTCCGGCTCAGGGCCAACCAGGACGAGCTGCGAGTACACCTCCGTCAACGCCTCATCCCAGTCCGCGGCGGGATCAGGCTCGACACGAGCGACGACCTCGCCCTCCGGCGTCACACCTGCCTGGTTGGCGCCAGGACCCATCGAAGAGGCTGGCTCCCAACCTGGGGCTCACGATACGCCGTGTGCAAAGACGCGTGACGTACGGGCGTGCGCTCGGAGTGCCCAGATGATAGGCGTGACGTTCGGCAGACACCCAGCTCGTCGGCGAAGGCTGGAGAAGACACACGGCGACGCCGAAAGATGTGCGCTGGGGTACCAGGACTCGAACCTAGACTAAGTGAACCAGAATCACTCGTGCTGCCAATTACACCATACCCCATTGCATCGGACAGGATCGCTGCCCGATCGCCCGGTAAGAATAGCGTCCCAGCCGCTCAGGCTCCAAACCGGCACGACGCGAGGTAGGTCACCCACCCACTCAGCGTCGATCATGGGCTATCGCAGCCGTCACGGGCCAACTTTGACTGCAATAGCGCTCCTTGTCGGCAGGCTGGCGGCTCATGCCCGGGCAGGCGTAGCGCAACACCGTGTCGCGCATAGTCCTCGATGCCCCCGTCGGCTACGGAGGTTCCATTCAGAAGAAGACCTTGGTGACCAATAGTCCGTCCCCCTGGGCGCGACCGGAGAGCACCCGGCAGAACTCGACGGCATCCATCGTGAGCTGCTCGCCGCCGCCCCCGTGCCGGTAGTGACCCCCGATCGGCCCGGTCAGCTCCAAGCTGAACGGCTGACCGTGACGGGCACCCCACTCGGCGACTACGTCGGCCACGATCCGGCCGTCCGCCTCGGGGTCCCAGTCGAGTTCTCGCCCGGTGGCCCGGGCGATGTCGATGCGGTGGAGCCAGACGTCCCGGGTCAGGATCACGTCCATTAGGTGGCCGAGCACGATCTGGTCTGGCATCCCAGCGACCACCGACCCAGCGGCGGGCATCGCGATCCGCATCCGGCGCATCAATGCGGGGGTTCGCATCCGGCCCCGCACGGCAGCGGGTGCGATCTCGCGCAGTTGGGCGATCCGCTCGGGAGGGGTGAGGTCGGCATGAGCGGCGACCTGCCGGGCATTCATGGCGTCCAGGGAGCTGCCGCCGAAGTCCTTCTTGTGCCGGGCCGCCCAGACCTGCTCGCGGATCGACTGACGCATCGACGCGTGTCCTTTCGCGGCGCCGATCATGTGGCCAACCATGTCGGCCACCGTCCACGCCGGGCACTCGGTGCGCGCATTCCAGTCAGCCGGCTCGAGTTCGTCGAGCAGTGCGAGGATCGCCGTGTAGGCGTGCTCGGCCAGCGCGCGGGCGTCGTTGCGGCGTTCGATCCGGACGATCTCGTCGATAGTGGTCACAGCTGGCTCCTCACCTGGCGGGCTCGATGTCAGGCAGACGGGCCGCCTCGAGTGGATTGCCCCCGGTGAGAGAGCCGCGCAGGCTGATCGGGGCGTATCGGGCGAACAGCGACTCATGGCTGAAGCTGCGCCGTCGCTGCTCCTTGATCGCATGGGGATGCTCGAGGTGGGCGCGGCTGTAGGCGTAGCGCCGAACCGCATCGCTGTCGCGCCACAGCGAGATGGTCGCGGCGAACGGCAGGCGGACCGCGGCCGTCCCCCACAGCATGCCGGGATCGTCCAGGGCGGCCTTCTCAGCCGGCTTGCTGGTGCGCATGAAGCGCCCGAGTTGCGAGATCCGCAATGCGGACATGGTGATGACGGCGACCGGGCCATCGTGCTCGACCCGCCGTCGCTTGGAGACGTCCACGGGGAATCCGGCCCACGAGCCATAAGCACGCAGCGGCCGCAAGCGCGCCTCGAAGCCTCCGGTAAACCGCTGCCCGAGGGGATGATCGGCGAAGAACGCGTCGGCGGCCGCCTCATCGTCCCAGAACGCGATGAGCGCGTTGCGGCGCAGCGGCATCACCAGCCCGGCTGCCAGCGGAACCGCGAGGGCCGTGGTTCCCCAGCGCATGCCAGGGACCTGGGGGCGACGGACTCGACGCACGGCGGTGCCGACGCTGCGCAGGGGGTTCGCGGCCACGACGTGCACGGTGGTGATCATGGCCTCGCCCCTTCGCAGTGCCATCCGGACTCGAGAGCTGGCGCGACGGCGGCACCCTGCTCACTCTGCCTAACAATGTTAGGTTGACAGGTGAGGAACCGTTTCGTCAAGACTTTCCCGAACTAAGTTAGGCTGAGTTGCGTGAGAGCATCGGCATCGAACGACAGCACGCCAGCGAGCGGCGAGGAGACTCCCGTCGACACTCCGCGTCGCGCCCAGAACCGCGCCCGGATCCTCGAGGCCGCGTGGGGCTTGGCGCGCACCCAAGGTCTGACCGGATGGTCGCTGCGTGACCTGGCAGGCCAGGTAGGGATGCGAGCGCCGTCGCTCTACGTCTACTTCGACAGCAAGGATCAGATCTACGACGCGATGTTCGCGCAGGGATACACCGAACTGCTGGCCACCACCGGCTCCGTCGAGCTCAGCGACGATCCCGTCGAGGCGGTGCACCAGATGGCCAGGACGTTCATGAACTTCTGTGTCGCCGATCCAGCCCGGGTGCAGTTGCTCTTCTGGCGGGTGATCCCCGGGTTCACCCCCTCGCCAGCGTCCTACGCACTCGCCGAGAAGACGCTGGAACAGACCGTGGACCTCCTCGCCCGCGCCGGGCTCAGCACACCCGAGGCGTTGGACCTGTGGACGGCGATGCTCACCGGCCTGGTCACCCAGCAGGTCAGCAACGATCCCGATGGGGATCGGTGGGTCCGCCTGGTCGACCACGCCGTCGACATGCTGCTGGCCACGGAGCGGGTCTGATACTTTTCTCCCGCCAGCGCTACCGCCGGCTCACCAAGGCACTCAAGCCCCGCCTACGCCAGCTTCTGGATCGCCGCGTTCAGCCGGGCCAATGTCGCCTCACGACCTAGCAGCTCCATCGACTCGAACAGCGGCGGCGATACTCGCCGGCCCGTGACGGCCACGCGAACCGGGCCAAAGGCCAGCTTCGGCTTGAGCCCCAGGCCGTCGACCAGGGCCGCCCGAAGCCCCTCCTGGATCGGCTCGGTGGCCCACGTTTCCAAGCCCTCAAGCGTCGCCACGGCGGCCTCCAGGACTGGCCGTGCATCGGCCGTCAGTACCTTGGCGGCGTCGGCTTCGTCGATCTGGAACGCGTCGCCGGCGAAGAGGAACCCGAGCATGCCCACGGCCTCGTCGAGCACCGTCATGCGCTCCTGCACCAGCGGCGTCGCGGCGCGGAGCAGGTCGATCGACTCGGGCGTGGGCGGATGCGCGAGCAGCCCGGCCTCCTGTAAATGCGGCACCATGCGTTCAGTGAGCTCGTCGGACGGCAGGCGCCGCAGCCAGATGCCGTTGATCGCCTCAGCCTTCTTCAGGTCGAACCGCGCGGCGTTCGGATTGACCCGGGTGACGTCGAAGGCAGCCGACATCTCCGCCATCGAGAAGACCTCCTCGTCGTCCCCGATCGACCAACCGAGCAACGCCAGATAGTTCAGCAGCCCTTCCGGCAGGAAGCCGCGGTCGAGATACAGCTGCAACGACGATTCTGGTTCCCGCTTGGACAGTTTGCGGCCGCCGTCGCCGGTTACCAGCGGCAAGTGCGCGAATCGCGGCATCGGCCCGGAAGCGATTCCCAGGTCCCGGAGCGCTTGGTGCATCACCAGCTGCCGCGGCGTGGACGAGAGCAGATCTTCGCCGCGCAGCACGTGTGTGATGCCCATCAGGGCGTCGTCCACGGGGTTCACCAAGGTGTAGAGCGGGTGCCCGTTGGCCCGGACCAGCACATAGTCGAAAAGGTTGTACTGATCGACGCTGATCTCACCGCGGATCAGATCGGTGAACGTCACCGTCTCATCCGGTGTACGCATCCGCACCACGGGCTCGCGATCCTCGGCCCGGAAGGCGGCCACCTGCTCGCCGGTGAGGTTCCGGCAGTGCCCGTCGTAGCCGCTCGGTTTGCCCGCCGCACGAGCGGCTTCGCGACGTTCCTCGAGCTCGGCCGTAGTGCAGTAGCAGTGATACGCCTTGCCGGATTCAAGGAGCTTGGCCGTCACGTCCCGATAGATGTCGTAGCGCTCCGACTGCCGGTACGGACCGTGCTCGCCGCCGGCCTCGGGGCCTTCATCCCAGTCGAGCCCCAGCCAGCGCAGCGACGCCAGCAGTGCCTCGTAGGATTCCTCGGAGTCGCGGGAGGCGTCCGTGTCCTCGATCCGGAAGACGAACGTGCCGCCGAAATGCCGGGCGAACGCCCAGTTGTACAACGCCGAGCGGACCAGGCCGACGTGCGGGTTTCCCGTCGGGGACGGGCAGAACCGGACACGCACATCCTTCGGTGCCAGCTCGCCGAGCACAATCGCCTCCGACGAATTGCCGTCAGTCACAGAAATCACCTTCGAGTCTCAAATACCGGATTAGATGAAGAAACTACGAGCACAACTAAGCAGCGTAGCGTTCGAGGGCGAGCCGCCGCCTCGTTCGCGCTCGAACGGTGCCATCCCAGGAGCGGCACAACCCTGGCACGCTCAGACACGACGGCTGCCTTCGCCATCGCGGCGGGCCTAGTCCGCCGACGCCTCCGATGCCCGCGTCGTCGTTCTATTCGGCGGCAACCACCTGATTGCCCAGCACGCCGATACCCTCGATCGATACGACGACGTGGTCCCCGGCAACGATCGGACCGACGCCGGCCGGGGTTCCCGTCAGAATCACATCGCCTGGCAGCAACGTGAACGCCGCGCTCACGTAAGACACCAGCGCCGCGACGTCGAACACCATCTGCGACGTCCGCCCGAACTGTCGTTGCTCGCCGTTGACCTGGCAGCGCACTGAGAGGTCACTGGTGTCGATGTCGGTCTCGATCCACGGCCCGAGAGGGCACGACGAGTCGAATCCCTTCGCCCGGGCCCACTGATTGTCCTTGCGCTGAAGATCACGCGCCGTCACGTCGTTGGCGCAGGTGTACCCGAGGATCACCTCCGGCACCCGGTCCGGTGGTACGTCCTTGGCGATCCGGCCGATGACGACGGCCAGCTCGGCCTCGTGATGAACGTCATCCGAGATCTGCGGCAGCACGATCGGATCGTCTGGGCCGATCACGGCCGTGTTCGGAACCAGGAAGAGCAACGGCTCAGCCGGCACCTCGTTGCCCAGCTCGGAAGCGTGCTCCACGTAGTTGCGCCCAACACCGATCACCTTGCTCCGGGGGATCACCGGCGCCAGCAGCCGCACTTCTTCGAGCGCGAGCTTCTCGCCCGTCAACTGGATCGGCTTGTAGAGCGGATCGCCTTCAAGAACCGCTAGTACCGTCTGGCCATCTTGGTCCTCGCCGACCGCACCGAATCGGGGGTCGTCGCCCGTCGTGAATCTGGCTATACGCACGCTCCGGAGGCTATCGCCTCAGCGGTCCCCCTCAGCATCAAGGGTCCCAGTGCTGACAGCCGCCCGACCTAGCGTCCTGCGGGCGGAGGTCTCTGGCGCTCACTTTGCCGGACGCAACGTAGGGGTCCGGCAGGCGGCGATCGCGAAGAACACCGAGTATGTCTCTTACCCTTGACTACCGTGCGGTACCTGGATGAGCGAGAGTGGCGGCGGCGCGCCGAATCACATGAACGGCGCGTCGACGCACTGGTGGGGCCGCATCTGGCTCGTCGCGGCACCGGCCGCAAACACCCCGTCGAAGATTTCCTGTTCACCTACTACAGTTTTCGCCCAGCGCATCTACGCCGCTGGCATCCAGGTGCAGGCGTGGTGCTCGGCGGGGATCCGCCGCATGCGAGCTGGCGCGGCTACTACCGGTCGGCGCACGGTGTCGCCGTGGACGCGTCGTTCATCGAATCGCGCGCTTCGACTGTCTCGTGGGTACGTGACCTGCTCGCTGCCACGGCATCGCGCCCGGCGTTCACCGGCTGCTTCGGACTGCACGAGTGGGCCATGGTGTACCGCACCCGGCCCGGCGACGTCCGGCATGAAGCGTGGCCGCTGCGCCTCGGGCACGATGGCACCGACGACGTCGTCGAGTCGCACCAGATCCGCTGCTCGCATTTCGACGCGTTCCGGTTTTTCACCGACGACGCCCGCCCGCGCAACGCTGTGCAGCCGCGACGAGATCGGCAGATGGCGCTGGAGCAGCCGGGCTGCCTGCACGCCAACATGGATCTGTACAAATGGGCGTACAAGCTCAGTCCGTTGACGCCCAGCGAGCTAGTGGTCGACGCATTCGAACTGGCCAGAGAGATCCGAGAGCTGGACATGCGCGCCTCGCCCTACGATCTGGCCGACCTCGGCTACGAACCGATCGCGATCGAAACCCGAGAAGGCAAGGCACAGTACGCCGCCGCGCAGCGTGCCTTCGCCGACCGCGCCGCGGACCTGCGCGCTCGCCTCATAGGCGTCATCGACGCCCCCATGATCATTGGCCTTTGACCCCGCTATCCGGGGGTTAAAGGCCAATGATCATGGGTTAGGGGACGCGGTATAGCCACTCATCGGTGCTGAACTTGGACTCGACGCGGTTGCGAGCCTCTCGCAGCGTCGCCTCGTCGAGCTCACCGTCGGCCAAGCCGTACCGCGAACGGAACGTCGCCACCATCCGTTCGATGACGTCGGCCCGCTCCAGCCCGGTCTGGCTGCGCAGCGGGTCCACCCGCTTGTTGGCACTCTTGGTCCCTTTGTCCGACAGCTTCTCCCGCCCGATCCGAAGCACATCGAGCATCTTCGCGGCGTCGATGTCGTAGGCCATGGTGACGTGGTGCAGGACGACGCCGCCCGCCAGACGTTTCTGGGCGGCCCCGGCGATCTTCCCGGCAGGCGAGGTGATGTCGTTAATCGGCTGATAGGTGGCCTCGATTCCGAGATCGTTCAGCGCTCCAACCACCCAGTCGTCGAGAAACGCGTACGAGTCGATGAACGACAGCCCGGAGACCAGCGACTCCGGCACGTACAGGGAATACGTGATGGTGTTGCCAGGCTCGACGAACATCGCACCGCCGCCGCTGATCCGCCGGACCACGTTGACATCGTGTGTGCGCGCGCCGTCCAGGTCCACTTCGTTGCGCACCGACTGGAAGCTGCCGATGATCACCGCATTGGACGCCCATTCCCACACCCGCAATGTGGGCGGGCGCTCCCCCGAGCCCACCTGCTCAGCCAGAACCTCGTCGACAGCCATCTGCAGCGCCGGCTCATAAGGCTCACCGCGGATGAACCGCCAGTCATGATCGGTCCACGTCGTCGCGCCGGCTACCGCCCGGCGTACCGCCACAGCCACCGCGGCTGCGGTGAACCCGAGCAGAACAGCGTCGCCGAGCACCGCCTCGATGCGGGCGGTCAGCTGCGCCGCGGACGTCTCGACGGGGACGCCGCTGACCGCCTCGTTGATCCGCTGCAGAGCGTCGTCGGGTTCAAGGAAGAAGTCGCCACTGATGGTCGCCTTGTCGATGATCCCGTCGACGACGACGAGGTCGGCCACGACGAGCTTGCCACCCGGCACCTTGTATTCACCATGCACGCCTAGTGCAACCGGCCGGCCCGCCGCGGTGTTCCGCACCCCCTCCCCTGTGCTTCCGCCGCAGCCCGCAAGGCCGCCATGGCCGGTGACGCCAGTGGGAACTCCGGAACATCGGCCCGCAGCACGCCCAGCTCCCGCATCGCCCGATTCACGATTCCGCGCGCCGGGCGGCCGCTGAACACATTGGTGACCGCCGTATGCGACGCTTGGGGCCCGGTCAGGGCGCTGCGGTGAACCGGCGACGTGGTTGCCTCCGGGCAGAGCAGGTAGGCGGTACCGACCTGGACGCCAGCAGCTCCCAGCGCCAGGGCTGCCTCGACCCCGGCGGCGTCGGCGATCTCCTCGTAGTAGGGCGCCAGGACGACTCACCCGGCCCTTCGATACCAAGAACGACACGAACGGCCGGGTTGAAACGGTCCACCCGTCGCTCTTGGTATCGAAGATCAGCGCATACTGCGGCTCAAGACACGCGTTCGACGTCCTGGCGCAGTAGGCCGTAGGTCACACCGTCGACCAACGCCTCCCACGACGCCTCGATGACGTTCGCGCCGACGCCCACCGTCTCCCAGGAGCGTGCGCCGTCGGTCATCTCGACCAGCACCCGGGTCACCGCGTCGGTGCCGTGAGACGCGTCGAGGATACGGACCCGGAAGTCGATCAGCTCGATCTTGTCGATCTCCGGATACAGCGTGCCGATGGCGGTGCGCAGCGCGTGGTCCAGGGCGTTGACCGGCCCGTTGCCCTCACCGGTGACGACGGCACGCTCGCCACCGGCGCGCAGCTTGACCGTCGCCTCGCTGACGGCCTCGCTGCCGGGCCTCGACTCGGTGATCACCCGCCAGCTTTCGACGTCGAAGAAGCGGGTCCGCTCGCCTTCGGCCTCCTGGCGCAGCAGCAGCTCGAACGACGCGTCGGCCGCCTCGAACGTGTAACCGGCTGCTTCGAGTTCCTTCACCCGCTGGGTGACCCGGGTGACCAGCTCGCGGTCGTTGGAAAGGTCGAATCCGAGCTCACGGCCCTTGAGTTCGATGCTGGCCCGGCCGGCCATGTCCGACACGAGCATCCGCATGTCGTTGCCGATCTGGCCGGGGTCGGTGTGCTGATAGAGGTCGGGGTCCACCTTGATCGCGCTGGCGTGCAGACCGGCTTTGTGCGCGAATGCACTGGAGCCGACGTAAGGCTGGCGCGAATAGGGAACGATATTCGTGAGCTCCGAGACGGCGTGCGCGATCCTGGTCATCTCGGTCAATGCACCGGTCGGCAGCACTTGGCGGTCCCGTTTCAGTTCGAGATTGGCCACCACCGTCATGATGTCCGCATTTCCGGTCCGCTCACCCGTTCCGTTGACGGTTCCCTGGACATGGCTGGCGCCGGCATCGATGGCTGCGAGCGAGTTCGCCACGGCGCATCCGGTGTCGTTGTGAGCGTGGATACCGAGCCGGGCTCCGGTGGCTTCGGCCACGCTGGCGACGGCCGCGTGCACGTCGTCGGGAAGCATGCCGCCGTTCGTGTCGCATAGAACGACGACGTCGGCACCGGCCTCCATCGCCGCGCGTACCACCTCGAACGAGTACGACGGCTCCAAGCGATACCCGTCGAAGAAGTGCTCCGCATCGACGAAGACCCGCCGTCCCTCGCCAACCAGGAAGGACACGGTGTCGCGGATCATCTCCAGGTTCTCCGCCTTGGTGGTGCGCAGCGCCCGCTCCACATGTCCGACGTGGCTCTTGGCGACGAGGGTCACCACCGGTGTTTCGGCGTCGACCAGGGCCCGTACCAGCTCGTCGTCGGCGGCGCGGCCACCTACCTTGCGGGTCGCGCCGAACGCGGCCAGTGTCGCCGTGGTCAGCTGCAACTCATGACGGGCGCGCCGGAAGAACTCCGTGTCCTTGGGCACGGCTCCGGGCCAGCCGCCTTCGATGAATCCCACCCCGAGTTCGTCGAGGTGCCGGGAAATCGCCAGCTTGTCCTGGACCGACAGGGACAGCCCTTCCTGCTGTGCCCCATCCCGCAGCGTTGTGTCGTAGACGTGGAACTCCTCGACGTCCACGGTGCTTGTCTGGCCCTCGGTGCTGGTCACTTCTCTTCCCCGATCCTTGTCTGGATGGATAGCTGTCCTCATGTCGCGCCGGCCCTGAAATGTGGCTGGTGTACACCACGCGCCTGGAACGCAAAAAACCCCTCGCAGAAAGCGAAGGGTTTTGCGCGCCTGGCGTTGGTGCTCAGTGCCGGCGCGCCTAGATAATAATCATCTGGAAGTACATCGTTACGAAGCATGCCACAGACCAGTCTCAGGATCCAGTACTTCCGTCCACATAATGGTCGCGGCCCCAAGCTGTCACCCGCTAGGCGACACTGTCTTACGTGCGTGTCCCAACGACCAGTGCCGACATCACCAACGCCTGGCTGGGCCGCGTCTTTCCCGGTCGGGCGAGCACCACTCACGTAGCCGAGCCCGAACGCATCGGCGCTGAGTACGGCTTCGCCAGCCAGCTGTACAGGGTCCGTCTGGACTCGTTCTCCGTCGTCGTCAAGCTGTGGCCCACCGACTCCGTTGCCGGGTCGCGTGAAGTCATGGTCTTCCGTGCCTTCGCTGCGGCTCCAGGTCCACGGGTCCCGGCGTGTTACCACGCGGCTGTCGACGACGCCGCCCAGCGTGGCGTCCTGGTTCTAGAAGACCTGCACAATGTGCGCCAAGGCGACTGCCTCACCCGGTTGACTGCCCCCGCTGCCGTGCTTCTCGCCAGATCGGTTGCCGCACTGCACGCCACCTGGTGGCGCGACCCGATGGTCGTGAGCGCCGACTGGCTGCTCGACCTTGAGGTGAGCCGCCGCGACGAAGCCTGGTACTCGCAGCGGATCGGCACGGTACTCGACCGCTTTGGGAATCGGCTGCACACCGCCACCCGGCGAGTGGTGGATGACGCCCCGCGAATCGCCGGGCACGCCCATGCGGAACTCGCTGCGGCAGCGCCGACACTGCTGCACCGGGATCTACATCTGGACAACGTCGTGTTCGATATCTCGACCGACGAGCCCATCCTGCTCGACTGGGCGCTGGCGTCACGCGGACCAGCGGTGCACGACCTCGCCAAAGTCGTCTTCACCGTCGCCGAGCCGGCCGACATCGACCTCGTGCTCGACGCGTACCTGAACGAGGTGCGCCGCCGCGGCGTCGACGAATTGGACCATGCGACGCTCATCCATCACCTAGAACAGGCCCTCCTGCTCTACGCGATCAACGACACATACGGCAAGGCGCGATGGGTGCCATCCACTCCGCGAGAGCAACAGATCATCGACACGGAGATCAGCCGCGTGGGGCTCGCCCTCGAGATGTGGAATCGGCTACGCCCTGGGCTCTTCACACGAATAGCCTGATCTCTCCTAGAATCTGGCGTTGTGACGCCCTCCAGCCAGTCCGTCGCCATCCGGCCGATCGGCCCGTCGGACCGCGACACGGTCCGCACCATCCTCGGGGACTCGTGGAACCAGACTCAGATCGCGACCCACGGCGTTCTACACGATGCTGCCGAGCTCGCCGGGTACGTCGCGGAGATCGGTGCCCAGCCCGCCGGCCTGATCACCTACAGCCCCGATGAAGACGGCTGGGAGATCATTACGCTCAACGCCACCGTGGCCGGCCACGGCGTCGGCACAATGCTGCTGCGAGCTGTCGAAGAGGCTGCTCGGGCCGCGGGCGCCGCCCGCCTCTGGCTGATCACCACCAATGAGAACGTCCACGCGTTGCGCTTCTACCAGCGTCGAGGTTTCGACCTGGTGGCCCTACATCGCGATGCCGTGACCCGCGCCCGGGCCGAACTCAAACCGTCCATTCCCTTGGAAGTGGACGGCATTGCCCTGCGGCACGAGATCGAACTCGAACGTCTGCTCAGCTGACCGGCCCCTGCACCGCCGGCATTCCCTGTTGCCTGCTTGCCCCGAGAGCGGGCCGACAATCAGACGATGCGGTGCATCCAGCCGCGCCGGTCCTGGGCACGGCCGTACTGGATATCGAGCAGCGCGGCGCGGATCTCCCGGGTGACCGGGCCGGTTTCCTCGCCCATGACGAGCTCCCCGCCCGTCCACGCCAACCGGCCCAATGGCGTGATGACCGCGGCCGTGCCGCAGGCGAAGACCTCGGTGATCTCGCCGGAGGCGACGCCGTCTCGCCACTCGTCGATGGAGACGGGGCGTTCCTCGACCTTGTAGTCGAGGTCACCGGCCAGGGTCAGAATGGCGTCGCGAGTGATGCCCTCCAGGATGGTTCCGGTCAGCTGCGGTGTGGTGATCGAGCCGTCGGCGGACACGAAGTACAAGTTCATCCCGCCAAGCTCCTCGACCCACTTACGCTCCAGCGCATCGAGGAAACACACCTGGTCGCAGCCGTTGGCGATGGCCTCCTGCTGGGCGATGAGGCTGGCGGCGTAGTTTCCGGCACACTTGGCCGCGCCGGTGCCACCGGGGGCCGCCCGGGTGTACTCGGACGAGAGCCAGATGCTGATCGGCTTCACCCCGGAAGCGAAATACGCACCGGCAGGTGAGGCGATCAGCGAGTAGGTGACATGTTTGGCCGGGCGCACGCCGAGAAAGACCTCGGAGGCAAACATGAACGGCCGCAAGTACAAGCTGGCCTCGCCGCCGGTGGGCACCCATTCGGAGTCGGTCCCCACCAGCAGATCGATCGAATCGACGAATGCCTCAACCGGCAGTTCGGGCAACGCCATCCGGGCGGCGCTGCGCTGGAACCTGGCCGCGTTGGCCTCCGGGCGGAACGCCCAGATGGAGCCGTCGTCGTGCCTGTACGCTTTGAGCCCTTCGAAGACGGACTGGGCGTAGTGCAGGACCGCCGTCGCGGGGTCGAGCGACAGTGGGCCGTAGGGGCGCAGGCCAGCATCGTGCCAGCCGGCCTCCGGCGTCCACGCAGCGGTGATCATGTGGTCGGTGAACGACGTACCGAACCCCGGCGCGGCGAGGATCTCGGCACGACGCTCCGGCGTTACCGGGCTCGACGAAAGGGTTGTCGAGAACTCCAACGCCGGCCCGGTCGCGGTCATGACGTGATCCCTTCACGATGAATGGTCTGAGGCCGACAAGTTTAGACCTCGACATTGACGTCCTTGCACCCACTAGTAGGACATCCAAGCAAACGCTACCGCGTGCGACGCTCACGGTAAACCGCGCACTCCCCCACCACCCCCGATGATCATGAACACTTATCGACCAATACGGTCGCTAAGTGTTCATGATCATCTGGTCAGGAGGAGACGCGTGCGGCCAAGGCGTCACCGATCTCAGTCGTGCGCCGTGGCGTGTCGCCACGGCTGGCCAGGTCGGCGGCCACGGCGTCGTTCACCTTCTGCGCAAGGTCGGGTATGCCCAGATGCTCGAGGAGCATCGCCACGGAAGACACAGTGGCGGTGGGGTCTGCGATGCCCTGCCCCACGATGTCCGGCGCGGACCCGTGGACCGGTTCGAACATCGACGGAGCCGTGCGTTCCGGGTTGACGCTGCCGCTGGCCGCCAGCCCGATGCCGCCCGCAACCGCCGCGGCGAGGTCGGTGACGATGTCACCGAACAGGTTGTCCGTCACGATGACGTCGAAGCGCGCCGGATTGGTGACCATATGGATCATGGCCGCGTCGACGTGCATGTAGTCCACGGCGATATCAGGGAACTCCCGCCCCACCCGCTCCACCGTCCGGCGCCACAGATGTCCCGCGTGAACCAGCACGTTGTGCTTGTGAATGTAGGTCAGCTTGCGCCGCGGGCGATCATTGGCGCGGCGGAACGCGTCGCGGACCACCCGCTCGACACCGAAGGCTGTGTTGACACTGACCTCGGTGGCGATCTCGTGGGGTGTGTCGACCCGCAGCACACCCCCGTTACCGACGTAGGGCCCCTCGGTGCCCTCGCGGACGACGACGAAGTCGACCTCACCAGGGTCGGCCAACGGCGTCTGGACGCCTGGGACGATCCGGGACGGGCGCAGGTTCACGTAGTGGTCGAAGGCGAAGCGAAGCCTCAGCAGCAGCCCCCGCTCGAGCACACCGCTCGGGACGCCGGGATCACCGACCGCGCCGAGCAGGATGACGTCATGCCCGCGCAGCTCTTCGAGAACCGAGTCCGGAAGGGTTTCGCCTGTGGCGTGCCAGCGCCGTGCACCCAGGTCGTATTCCGTGGTGGAGACCTTGAGATCGGTCCCGGCAGCGTCGAGGACCTTCAGAGCTTCGGTGACGACCTCCGGGCCGATCCCGTCGCCCGGGACAACTGCGAGATTGATGTTCTGCGTCATGAGCGACCACGTTATCCGCGTCGTCCAGCACCCGGTACAGAACTCTCATGATACGGACGGCATCCTTGCCGGTTGCCGCTCAATTCACAGTAGACAATGGCGCCTGCCCATGATCATTGGCCTTTAGCCCCATCATGGCGGGGTAAAGAGCCAATGATCATGGGCAGGGGCGATGTCGGTCAGTGACCGGTCTCGCCGCCGTTGTCGCGGCGGTCCATCGCCTCTTGCAAGGCCTGCTGGGCTTTGCGCTCTTCTTCGGTCATGTTGCTCACTCCGGCATGTGTATGTGCTGCGATTATTGCGACGAGGTGGGTGTTCACTCCGCGTGTTCCGGCGGGTCGCGCCTGATACCGCTGAGATTGAACATCGACGGGGACGGTATTGCGTCCGTGGCAGCGGATACAACGCTTTAGCTGTGTTCCACCGGTCTGATTCCTGTCGGGACATCCGGATCGCGGAGTCTCGCAGTGTCCTCGTCACAGAACTTGGTCGGCCAGCCAGGCAACGCCAACTCCGCGACGAGGAGCCAGCCTATCGGGCCTCGTCGCGGCAGCTAAGAATGCGTACCGACCACAGCATGATGTTTCGACGTTACGCCGCCACAGCCATTCTGTCTCGCCCATCGACACAACGTCTCACATTCCGGGACGCGCCCCAATGATCATGTTTGGTGGGTTTGCTCGTGCCTCACCATGCCTGCAGGCGTGTCGACGCACGTGAGAACCCACCAAACATGATCATTTGGAGGAGCGGGCGGGATCTCTCACCGTCCGGCTTGCTAGGCGATGAGAGGTCCCGGCGCGGGAGCCTGTTCAGTCGTCGAGGTCGACGGTGCGGCCCCACTCCGCGCCGATCGCCTCGACGATGTTGTCCATGGCCGGTGCCGGAATCGCCTGGTCAACCGTCATCGCAACCAGGGCGTGCCCGCCGCGAGTATCACGACTGACCTGCATCCCGGCGATGTTGATGTCGGCTTCGCCCAAGATGCGCCCGACCGTGCCGACCATGCCGGGCCGATCCACGTACTGGAAAAAGGCCATGTGCTCGCTCGGGAAGGCCTCGATGTCGTGACCGAGAACCTCCACGATCTTCTCGATGTGCTTCGGGCCGGACAACGTGCCCGATATGGAGACGGTCCGGCCGTCGGCCATGACACCCCGGACGGTCACAACATTCCGGTAGTCCGGCGAGTCCTCGTTGGTCACCAGCCGCACCTCGACGCCACGGTCGGCGGCGATCACCGGAGCGTTGACGTAGGAGACCTGCTCCTCCACGACGTCGGCGAAGACACCCTTCAGGGCCGCAAGCTCGAGGACCTTGACGTCGTGCGCCGCGATCTCGCCACGCACCTCGACGTCGAGCTGTGCCGCGGCGCCCCCGGCCAGCGCGGTGAAGATCCGGCCCAGCTTCTCGGCCAGCGGAATGCCCGGGCGCACGTCCTCAGCGATCGCGCCGCCCTTGACGTTCACCGCGTCCGGCACCAGCTCCCCGGCCAGCGCGAGCCGGACCGATTTGGCCACCGAGACGCCGGCCTTCTCCTGCGCCTCTGCCGTAGACGCGCCGAGGTGCGGGGTGACGACGACGGACTCGAACTCGAACAGCGGCGAGTCGGTGCACGGCTCCGAGGCGAACACGTCCACCCCGGCACCAGCCACTCGGCCCTCCTTGAGCGCCACCGCGAGCGCGTGCTCGTCCACGATGCCGCCACGGGCCGCGTTGATGATCTGGACCGTGGGCTTGACCTTGGTCAACGCTTGGTCACCGATGAGCCCAGCGGTCTCCGGCGTCTTGGGCAGGTGCACCGTGATGAAGTCGCTCTTGCGGAGCAATTCGTCGAGCGAGACGCTGCGCACACCCAGCTGGGCTGCCCGCGCGGTGGAAACATAGGGGTCATAGGCGATCAACTCGGTGCCGAACGGTGCGAGACGCTGCGCGACCAGCGCCCCGATGCGGCCGAGACCGACGATGCCGATGGTCTTCTCGTAGAGCTCAACGCCGGTGTACTTGCTGCGCTTCCACTCGCCGTTCTTCAGCGCCTGGTTGGCTGGGGCGATGTTGCGCGCCGTGGCCAGCAGCAGGCCGACGGCAAGCTCGGCCGCGCTGGTGATGTTGGAGGTCGGTGCGTTGACGACCATGACACCGGCCTGGGTGGCGGCTTTCACGTCGACGTTGTCCAGGCCCACACCGGCTCGTGCGATGACCTTGAGGTTGTTGGCAGCGGCGATAGCTTCGGCGTCGACCTTGGTCGCGCTACGGACCAAGATGGCGTCGACATCAGCTATGGCCGGCAGCAGCGCCGAACGGTCGGCGCCGTCGGTGTGCCGGATCTCGAAATCCGGGCCAAGCGCCTCGACCGTAGCCGGCGACAATTCTTCGGCGATCAGTACGACGGGCTTGCTCACGTGGTTTACACCCTCTTCTAGTGTCGTGCGAGCTCTGCATGGGTCTTGGGCGAGCGCGACACTGGGCCCGATCGCTGTCGATTGTAGCCGTTACGTTTCGTCGCCGCGACATTCTCCCGCCCCACGCCGATCATCGTCGAGCGGATCGGCGTAGGGCAAACGGCGGCTTCATAACGCGGTGGCCGGTGCGGTCGCAGCTCAGGGCGCCGGCCACGTCTCGCCCCGGTAGGAGGCGTCCCAGAACATCCACTCGAATCTCGACGCACGGGAGTAAGCGTCGTGCATCTGTTCGAGCCGGGCCGGGTCGGTTCCTGCTTGCTGATCGACGAGCTCCTGGGCGCGCCGCGTGTCTTCGGCGAATGCGTCGTCGCCGTAGGTGGCCAGCCATGCGGCATAGGGATGGTCCGGCCGCTGCGCCAGGACGTCGGCCAGATGCTGGCCGACTTCGGCATAGATCCGGAAACACGGCAGTAATCCGGCCATCGCCACCTCGACCGGCGCCAGCGAGGCATCGGCTTGCAGGCTGTTCACATAGGCCAGACACGTCGGCGTCGGCTCGGATTCGAGATTGTCCAGCTCCATGCCGGCTTCGTCGAGGAACGACGCGTGCAGCATCCGCTCGGCCTCAACGGCTCCCGCGGCGAACCGCGCGATGGCCGCGGCACCGTCCGGTTCAGGCCAGCGCGCTGCCGTGGTCGCCAGCGCTCGCGAGTACCGCGCCAGGTAGTGCGCGTCGTCGACCATGTAGCGCAGGAATATCTTGCGGTCGAGCGTGCCGTCGCCGAGTTCACGCACAAACGGGTGGGCCAGGATCGCGTCATACCAGGGTTTGGCTCGGTTCCAAGCGTCGGCGGAAAAACTCATACCAGGTGTCACTCCTTTATCAGCGGCGCGTACTCGGTCTCAGTGATCGTGTGCAGCTTCCTGCCTTCGAAGCCCGTGATCGTGTGCGAGATTCGGTCGCTATCACGACGAAAATCCGCACACGATCACCGGACTTGGGGCTGAATCGCGCACACGATCACCGGGGTTGGGGGTGCGGTTGAGCCGGCGGTGTGTTCCAGGCGGCGTGAAAGTGGTGCACCGGGCCGTGGCCTCCGCCGACGTCCAGCGAATCGGCCGCGCGCAGCGCGTCGGTGAGATACCGCTTCGCGTCGGCGACGGCTTGCGGCAGCGGTACGTCGAACGCCAGGCCGACCGCGATCGCCGAGGCGAACGTACAGCCCGTACCGTGCGTGTTCTTGGTGGCGATCCGCGGTTCCCGGAGTTCGTGGACGCCGTCGGCATCGACCAGCACATCGACCGCCTCGGGACCGTCGTCGTGCCCGCCTTTGACCACCACCGCGGCCGGGCCCAGCTCGAGCAGCGCGGCACCGGCCTCGGCCATGCGCTCCGGGGTCACCTTGTCGATTCCCAGCAGCGTCGCCGCCTCGGGCAGATTCGGCGTGATGACGCTGGCCACCGGCAGCAGCCGCTCCCTGATGGCCGCGACGGTCTCGTCCGAGACGAGCCGGTCGCCTGACGTCGCCACCATGACTGGATCGACGACGACGTGGCGCACACCATATCGACGCACGGTGCCGACGACGGCGTCCACCACATCCGGGCCGCCGAGCATCCCCGTCTTGACGGCACGCACGTCGAGGTCGTCGAACAACGCCGTCAGCTGGTCGGCGACGAACTCTCCCGGAACGGGCAGTACGCCGCTGACGCCACGGGTGTTCTGCGCGGTGAGCGCCGTCAGCGCCGCCGTGCCATAGGCGCCGAGCGCGGAGAACGTCTTCAGATCGGCTTGGATGCCGGCACCGCCGGAGGGGTCCGAGCCCGCCACGGACAAGACGATGGGAATCATGGGGTGGCTCCTCGAAGTGCTTCGTCGACCGCGGCACGCAACCGCGCCGCAGCGGCTTGTGGATCGTCGGCCCCGAACACCGCCGAGACCACGGCTACGCCGTCGGCGCCCGCCCTGATCACTTCAGCCGCACGTTCCGGTGAATTGATGCCGCCGATCCCCACCAGCGGAAGATCAGTGGCCCGGCGGATCGCGGCGACGCCAGGCGGTCCGAGCGGGTGTGCCGTGTCGGTCTTGGTCGGCGTTACCCACACCGGGCTGGCCGCGAGATAGGAACTGGCCGCGAGCTGCTCGGGCGGCATCCGCTCCGGGTCTTCGACCGACCAGCCGACGACGGCCGCGGGTCCCAGCACCTCCCGGGCCACAACGGGAGCGACATCATGAACGCCCACGTGCACCCCTATGCCGACCTTCCGCGCAACATCCAGCCGGTCGTTGACCACCAGGGGCACCCCGTGCGGTTGCAGGACATCACGGAGCTGAGCGGCCCGCAGCAGGAGCTCGTCGTCGGTGGCCTGTTTGTCGCGCAGCTGCACCAACGTCGCGCCTCCCCGCACTGCCGCCAGGCAGCTCTCGATCAGGCGGGGCGGCGGGGTCAAGGAAGGCTCGGTGACGACGTAGAGCCGGACGTCGAGGGTTCCCCTCATGAGATCCGCACTCCGTCCAGGACAGACTGTTCGTCGAGACCATGCAGCTCGTCGAGGAGACGCCAGCGCAGCGAGCCAGGACCAGCGGCCTGTGCCGCGGCCCGCTCGCCGGCCAGGCCGAACACCGCCAGTGCCGACGCGGTGGCGACCATTGGTTCGGCGGCCGTCGCGACGAAAGCACCGACCATGGCGCTGGCTGCGCACCCCATGGCCGTGACCCGCGCCATCAGCGGGTCACCACCCTCGACGCGTAGTGTGTTGCGCCCGTCGGTGACGATGTCGACGTCGCCGGTCACGGCCACGACACCGCCGGTGCGGGCGGCGAGTTCGATGGCTGCTTCCACGGCGTCGGCGGACTCGTCGGTGCTGTCTACCCCCTTGCCGCGCCCCGCTGCTCCGGCGAGCGCCAGGATTTCGCTGGCGTTGCCCCGCACCACGGTGGGCCGCAGGGGCAGCAGGTCGGTGGCGACTTTGACGCGGTACGCCGTGGCACCGACGGCCACCGGATCGAGCACCCACGGGACACGCCGCTCGCTTGCGACACGAGCGGCGCCGAGCATCGATTCCGCCCACTCCGGCGAGAGGGTGCCGATGTTGACGACGACAGCGCCGGCGAGCTGAGCGAACTCGGCTGCCTCTTCCCTGGCGTGGACCATAGCCGGCGAGGCACCCGCGGCCAGGAGCACGTTGGCGGACAGGTCCATCGCGACATAGTTGGTGATGTTGTGCACCAGCGGTCCGGCACGGCGTACGTCGTCGTAGGCCGCCCAGACGTCAGCCGGAGACGGTGCGGTCGCGGCCATCACGCTCTCCTTCCCTGCCGGGAGCGAGGGCCGCTGGACGGCGGATGCGATTAGGGCATCCGCACCCCACCTCGGCTCCCTGCGCCGGCATGACCCGGATCAGGTTCGGCGGGTGTGTTCTCAGCCTCAGTCGAGGCACCCCGGCCGATCGGTACATTTCCCAACCTACCGCACTCGCCATCCCGCCCCACACCAGCCGGTCCGCCTCCCCGACTCCGTAGCCCGAACCTGCAACCCGCCCCGCATCAAGTTCTGATGATCTTGGCCGACCGCACCCTTCGAACCCCTTGAAAGCTGCGATCGGCCATGATCAACGCGGATCGTCGGGACAGCGCTCGGCAGAGACGCGGGTCGGGCCATGCGAGCGAGCCTTAGCGCGGCTCAGGTCATCGAGCGGAGAACGACGGCGAAGCGCAGAGGCTCCGCCCGCAGCTCGTACCGCGGAAGCGTGCCCGGGCCACACGAACCGCTACCGATACCGTGCTGGACCGCATCCAGGTTGACGTAGACCCGGTCCCGGGCGACGAGCTCATGCGGGTGCCGCGCGGCATCGAGGTCCGCACTGGTCCAGCGCCGCGCCGTCAGCCCGAACACCGGGGCGCCTTCGATGCGCAACCCGGGCCGCCCACCACCCGGCATTCCGGCCGCACCAGCCGCACCGGCGCGGCCGGTGATATCGGCCCAGCGGACGTCGATGCGGTGGCCGTTCTCCTGAGGGAAGACGTAGTTCGTCTGCATCTCGTCGACGGTGGCCGAGTAACGGCCGACCCGCACCGCCTGCCGGGTATCCGGATAAGCCTCGCCCGGTCCGTACCCGAACCACGTCACGTGGTCGATGTCAGCCGGCAGTGCCAGCCGCACACCGACACGCGGCAGCGGAATGTCCGGCCAGACCCCGTCCGGCGTGACGTCCACGTCGAGGCGCAGTGCGTCGTCAGCAGCCAGAGACCACCGGTAGGTCGTCACCAGGCCGAACGCCCGGCCGGCCGGAGCCAGCCGCGCCCGGACCACAAGTGCGTCGCCGTCCGCGGTGACGTCGTCGGCCCGGTGCAGCATGCGATGTAGACCGTAGCGCCGCCAGTTCGCCGCGGGAGTGTGCTGCTGACCGTCGTCGTTGTCCGTGGGCGCGCGCCAGACGTCGAGCAGTGGCCCGTCGAGCTCTGTGCCGCCGATCCGTACAAGCCGACCGGAGGCAGCGTCGAACTCACCGTTTCCGAACCGGAGCATCCCGCCATCGGGCTCCAACGACGACGCTCCAGCCGGAGCGACAACCGCAGCCTCTGCCCCGCCGGCGGGTTCGGCGCCAGAATCAGCTCTACCGGTATCTGTGCGTCCTTGACCCCAAGCGATCTCATGCCCGGCCGGCGCCCAGGCGGTGTCCGCCCCCAGGACCGCGCGGACGGTGAGCCAGGTCTCGCCCGTGGTCGCGGGCACGGCTATCGCAACGTCCGCGGACCCGTCCGGCGCGAGCGGCGGCACGTCCAGGTCGCCGGTGGTGACGCTCACACCGTCTTCCTCGAGTGTCCAGCTGAACGAGAAACCCGACGTGTCGATGAAGTCGTGCAGATTCCGCACCCGGACCGCCACCTCCCCGGGCGCCGGTCCGGCCGACGTATCTCCCGGAGCACCCGTGTGCCCGACGTCGATCCGCAGCGGCTCGATCACCTTCGCGTACTCGAGGAGGCCGGGTGAGGGCGTGCGATCCGGGAACACAAGACCGTCGGCGATGAAGTTGCCGTCGTGCAAGGGTTCGCCGAAATCGCCACCGTAGCCGAAGAACTCCTGGCCGGATTCGTCGTGGGTACGGATGCCGTGGTCGATCCATTCCCACACGAATCCACCCTGGCAACGCTCGTATGTCTCGAAGAGCCGCTGGTACTCCGTGAGCCCTCCGGGGCCGTTGCCCATGGCGTGGGCGTACTCACACAGGATGAACGGCTTGGCCCGACGGGCGGCATCCTGTTCGGCGTCATCCAGCGGCTTCTCGATCCGCCGCCCGATCTCCTCCACTTCCGTGGGGGCGGTGTACATCCGGCTGTAGACGTCGGAGCAGATGGTGGTCCAGTCGCGTTCGTAATGCACCGGCCGGGACGGATCGTGCCGCTTGGCCCACTCGTACATGGCGACGAGGTTGGCGCCGGACCCGGACTCGTTGCCCAGCGACCACATGACCACACTCGGGTGGTTCTTGTCCCGTTGCACCGTCCGGGCCATTCGATCAAGGTAAGCGTCGCGCCAGCGTTCGTCGTCCGATGGGTTGCCGCGCCAGTCCTCGTAGTGGAAACCGTGCGTTTCCAGGTCGCACTCGTCGATCACGTAGAGGCCGTACTCGTCGCACAGGTCGAGAAACCGCGGATGCGGCGGATAGTGGCTGGTGCGCACCGCGTTGATGTTGTGCCGCTTCATCAGCAGGACGTCATCGAGCATGTCCTGCTCGCTGACCACGCGACCGCGGTCCGCGTGGAACTCGTGCCGGTTCACGCCCCGGAACAGGATTCGCCGGCCGTTGACCTTGAACACGCCGTCTTCGATCACGATCCGGCGGAAGCCGATCCGCAGCGCGATCCGCTCCCCGGGCGTGACCAGTTCCGCGTCGTACAGCCGCGGTGACTCCGCACTCCACGGCTCGACGCCGGCGACGACGACGTCCTCCCCTACCGGCGCGTCGATGCCCAGCTCCGGCACCAGGACCCGTGCAGCGTTGCGTCCTGCGGAGTGAGCGTCCGGACCCTCGCTATGCAGGACGCTGCCGACGACGTCGACCCGCAACCGGCCCTCGCCACTGACGTGGTCGAAGTCGGCATGCACGGTGACGTCGTCAACCGTGTTCTCAGGACGAGCCAGCAGCGTGACGTCACGGAAGATGCCAGACATCCACCACATGTCCTGGTCTTCCAAGTAACTCGCCGCGGACCATTGATGTACCCGCACGGCCAGCACGTTCTCCTCGCCGACACGCACGGCCCCGGAGACGTCGAACTCGGCAGACAGCCGGCTGCCGGTAGCGAAACCGAGTTCGACACCGTTCAGCCAGACCTTGAAGCACGAGTCCACGCCGTCGAAGCGTAGGACAACTCGCTGACCGGCCATGCTGTCCGGCACGGTGAAGGCACGCCGATACTGACCGGTCGGGTTCTCCTCCGGCGGCCACGGCGGATCGAGCGGAAACGGATAGATCGTATTGGTGTAGGCGGGTGCTCCGTATCCGTGAAGCTGCCAGTGCGAGGGCACCGGCAACCTCGCCCAGCCGGAGTCGTCGTACCCGGGCTCCCAGAATCCCTCGGTGCCCGCGGCGACAGTCGGTACGAGTTCAAAAGCCCACTGTCCAGACAGCGACATCGACGGCGCGTCGGAGACAAAGTGGGCACGTGGTGGGAGAAGGCCCGAGCTCGGCGCGAAGGAAGCGTAGTACGGCACGCGTGGTCCTCTCATTGGGGGCGACGACATGAGCAGATACTCACACAATGTCACCCTATTCCAAACACAGATGCACAATAACGTGCACCCAGCGTCGAGGACTGGCGGCTACGTCACCCCAGCGAGGCCGCGTGATCCGGAACGTACGTCTGCAAGTCCCTGGGCGGGCGCTCGTATCCGGAGCCGGGTGGCCGCGGCGGCAGCTCCACCGACGGCTGTTGCACCTCGTGGTACGGAAGCGAGGAGAGCAGGTGGGCGATCATGTTGATGCGGGCGCTGCGTTTGTCGTCGCTCTCGACCACGTACCAGGGCGCTTCCGGGATGTCGGTGTGAGTGAACATGTCATCCTTGGCCCGCGAGTACTCCTCCCAGCGGTTGATCGACTCCACGTCCATCGGCGAGAGCTTCCAGCGGCGCATGGGGTCGTCCAGGCGGGAGCGGAACCGGCGTTCCTGTTCGGCATCACTCACCGAGAACCAGTACTTGCGCAGCAAGATGCCGTCCTCGACCAGCAGCCGTTCGAAGATCGGGCACTCCCGGTAGAACCGGATGTACTCCTCCCGGGTGCAGAAGTTCATCACCCGCTCGACGCCGGCGCGGTTGTACCAGCTGCGGTCGAACAGCACCATCTCCCCGGACGCCGGAAGGTGCTCGACATAGCGCTGGAAGTACCACTGGGTGCGCTCCCGGTCCGACGGGGCCGGCAGCGCCACCACCGGAGCGATGCGCGGATTGAGGTACTGCGTCACCCGTTTGATGACGCCGCCTTTACCTGCCGCGTCTCTGCCCTCGAAGATGACGACGAGGCGAACGCCTTCGGCCCGGACCCATTCCTGCAGCTTCACCAGCTCTGCCTGCAGGCGGAACAGCTCGTTCTCGTAGAGCTTCTTCTTCAATCGCCGGGGCCGCGGTGCCGGTTTTCCCGTTCGCGGCGCGGCCTTGCCAGACGTCTCGCTGGAGGCCTTGCCCACAGCTCCGTCCTTGCCCGCCTGCGCTTTTCCACTCTTCTTCGCCACCGAAGTCCTCCTCACCAACAGCGAACCGGTCCCAGCCGCCGTCCCGGCATCGCGTTCGGGCCGCGCCCGTTATCACCTGACACTAACGGCAGCGAGCAACCCCGCGTCGCGGGCCCGCCGGGGTTCTCCACGCCTCCGCCAGTCACCAGGGGGCCACTACGCTTGCGCCATGCACACGTTCCTCGCGTCCGGCCGTGACGCGGACGTGTTCGTCGTCGGCCCGGGCCGGGTTCTGCGCCGCTACCGGGACGGTTCGGACGTCGCGCCCGAGGTCGCCGTGATGGCACACGTCGGAAGACACGGATTCCCAGTGCCGACCGTCTTTCGGTCGGAGGGGCCGGACCTCGAGATGGAACACCTGGATGGCACCACGATGCTCCAAGCCCTCGTGAACGATGACATACGCTCCGACGACGCCGCGAGCATCCTCGCCGACCTGCACCGGCGCCTGCACGCGATTCCGCCGATGGGAATGACGAGCGTCGGCCAGCATGTACTGCATCTGGATCTGCACCCGGACAACGTCCTACTGACCAGCGGCGGGCCTGTCCTCATCGACTGGCGCAACGCTGCCGCCGGCGCACCGGAGCTCGACGTCGCGCTGAGCGCACTGATCTTGGCGCAGGTCGCCGTCGAACCCATCGACATGGCACCGCGCGCCGCCGAGCTCCTGGACCACTTTCTCGCCCGGGCACCTGACAGTCCCACGGTGATGCTCGACGACGCGGTACACATCCGGGCGGGCAACCCCACCCTCACTCCAGGCGAGCTGGGCAGGCTGGGCAGCGCTGCGGACCTGCTCCGGGCCAAGGTCTAGCGGCGCCGGGCATCAAACGTTGCCTGCCTCAGAGACCGACGACATCGGCCAGCAGATCCACCTGTTCCGGGTCCGGATCGTTCCCCATGAAGATCAGTTCGTCGCAGCCGATGCGGCTGAACTCGTCAACGGCGGTGGCGATCTGCTCCGGCGACGTGTAGGCGATCGAGACGCCATACCGGGCATACTCCTCGCCCGCGAAGGCGTAGTACGGCTCGATGGCGGCCGACACCGCATCGGTCGCGTTGGGGCCCAGCGCGTACATCACCGACGCCACGATCCGGGGCGATCCGCCGCGGCCCGCCTCCGACCACGCCTTGTCGAGTTGGGGCATGAAGTCTTCGACATCGTGCACGGTCGCGTCTCCGGCGATCCATCCGGTCCCGTGTGTGACGATGCGCCGAAGGGCCGCACGCGAACCGCCGCCGAAGAGCAGTGGCGGACCACCAGCCGTCGCCGGTCGCGGGCCGACCGGGTCGTCGCCGGAGGCGAAGATGGCGGCCAGCCGGTCCAGAAGGGCGTCGAACTGCCGGCCGCGGGTGGTGTAGTCCACACCGCTGAGCGCGAAGTCGTCGTCTCGCAAGCCCGGCGCGAGGCCCAACTCGAGACGATCCGGTCCGGCAAGCTGGTCGAGGGTCGCCACGGCCTTCGCGAACAACGCGTGATTGGCTCGCAACGGCGCCAGCAGCACACTCGTGAGCAGCCGGATCCGCGTGGTCGCACCGGCCATCGCGGCCAAGGTGACCATCGGCTCCGGGGTGGGCCAAGCCAGGCGGTCGCTGACGCTGAGTGTGGAGAATCCCCGCGACTCAGCGCGGCGCGCCCACTCCACCAGCGTCCGGCCGTCCGACCACGATGCATGTCCCGGCAGCCCGATCCCGATCTTCACGTTGTGTTTGCCCTTCGAAGAGGCTTCCGCTGCCTCGGTGGATGGCACCGACCGGCAGCGGCTGACGCACATCATCCTCAAACATCAAGTTAAGTTGAGGTCAAATCAGCTAGGCCGGACACTTACCCGATGGTGGGCAGTCCTGGACCGTCGTGGGTCTAGCCGAGGTGCTCGGCGAAAAGGGGCGGCCCTCCGTGCGTCAGAGTTCAGCGCTGGTCGACAATACAGAACTCGTTGCCCTCCGGATCGAGCATGACCGTCCACCCCTCCAGCTCCGCCTGCACAGATGCGCCGATCCCCACCAGGCGGTCCACCTCCGCCTGCCGGTCCGGCGTGGCGAGATCGAGATGCAGGCGGTTCTTGGTAGTGGGCTTCGGCTCCGGAACTTCCTGGAAGAACAATGTGGGTCCCGGCCCCCCGACGGCGACGGTGGGGTCAGTCTCCGGTGTGAAGCCGAGCTTGGCCAGCCGTTCGATCTCGGCGTCGTCATACGGGAGAACGTCATAGTCGTCTAGCGCCGCGGCCCAGAACCGAGCCAGAGCCGACGCCTTGCGGCAGTCGACGACGATCTCATCCAGCCTGGCCATGCCACTCCGCTCACATGCGCTCGAATCAACCGGACGCTATCGCTTCGCTGTGACCATCAGCAACGGATTTTCCCGCCCATTCGCCGCTGATCGTCAATGACGATGCCGAAACGGACCCCCGTCACCTGGGCTCCGTTTCGACCCGCCCACTACATGGGCGACACGTCGTGGATCGCGGGAGCGGTGAACTGGCTGTTGTGCAGCTCATAGTAGGCACCGCGCCGGCGCAGCAGCTCAGTGTGCGACCCCTGCTCGACGATCTGCCCGTGCTCCATCACGAGGATCACGTCGGCGTCGCGGATGGTGGACAGCCGGTGAGCGATGACGAAGCTCGTCCGGTTCGACCGCAGCGCCGCCATGGCCTCCTGCACCAGCACCTCGGTGCGAGTGTCCACTGAGCTGGTCGCCTCGTCGAGAATCAGGATCTCCCGGTCGGCGAGGAACGCCCGGGCAATAGTGATCAGCTGCTTCTCGCCTGCACTGACGTTGTCGCCTTCCTCGTCGATCACGGTGTCGTAGCCGTCGGGAAGCGAATGGACGAACCGGTCGACGTACGACGCGCGGGCGGCGGCCAGGATCCGCTCCTCACTCGCCTCCGGGTCGCCGTAGGCGATGTTCTGCCGGATGGTGCCACCGAACAACCAGCTGTCCTGCAATACCATCCCGATCCGGGACCGCAAGTCGTCGCGGGTCAGCTCACTGATGTCGGCTCCGTCCAGGGTGATCCGCCCGCTCCGTAGCTCGTAGAACCGCATGATCAGGTTGACGAGGGTTGTCTTGCCGGCACCAGTGGGGCCGACGATCGCCACCGTCGTTCCCGGCTCGGCCACCAGGGACAGGTCCTCGATCAACGGCTCGTCCGGGTCGTAACTGAAAGACACGTTCTCGAACGCGATCCGGCCTCGCGGCTCTGCGATCCGAGCGGGCTCGGCCGCTTCGGCGTCCTGTTCCTGCTCGTCCAGCAACTCGAAAACGCGCTCGGCCGAGGCGACGCCGGACTGCAGCAGATTCGCCATCGCCGCCAGCTGGGTCAGCGGCTGGGTGAATTGCTGCGTGTACTGGATGAACGCCTGCACCTCCCCCAGGCTCATCGAACCGGACGCGACCCGGAGCCCGCCGACCACCGCGATCGCTACGTAGTTCAGGCTGCCGACGAACATCATCACCGGCCGGATGATGCCGGAGATGAACTGCGCTTTGAAGCTCGCCTCGAACAGCTCGTCGTTCTTCTCCCGGAAGGACTCCTCGACTTCCGCCTGCCGGCCGAAGACCTTCACCAGCGCATGTCCGGTGTAGGCCTCTTCGACCTGCGCGTTGAGCTCGCCGGTGTGCTTCCACTGGGCGATGAATTGCTTCTGCGAGCGCTTCGCGATGAGGGCCGTGACGACGATCGACACCGGAACCGTCACCAGCGCGATCAGCGCCAGCAATGGCGAGATGATGACCATCATGGTGATCACCCCGAGGACGGTGAGCAGTGAGGTCAGCATCTGGCTCAAGGTCTGGGTCATGGTCTGCGACACGTTGTCGATGTCGTTGGTGACCCGGCTGAGCACATCTCCCCGCGGGCTGGCATCGAAGTACCGCAGCGGCAGCCGGTTGAGCTTCGTCTCGACGTCGGAACGCAGCCGGTACATGGTGCGCTGGACGATCTCGTTGATCAGGTAGGCCTGCAGCCAGCCGAACAGCGACGCACCCACGTAGAGCATCAGCACACCGGCCAGTACCCACCGCAGCGCCTCGAAGTCCACCCCTTGGCCCGGAACCACGTCCATCCCGGTGAGCATGTCGGCGAAGGTGTCCTGACCGTCGGCGCGCAGATCGTCGATGGCTTCCTCGCGCGTGAGGCCCTCAGGCAGCCGCCGCCCGATCGCGCCGGAGAAAATCAGGTCCGTCCCGTACCCGAGGACACGCGGCCCGAGCACATTGAGGCCAATGCTGACGATAGCCAGACCAATCACGAGGAACACGCCACGACGCTCTGCTCGCAGCCGGCCGAGTAGCCGCTTGGCCGACGGCCCGAAGTTCATCGGCTTCTGCGGCGGCGCAGCCATACCGCCCATGCCACCCGGCCCGCGAACCGGCGTGACATTAGCGACCGGACGCGGCGACGCCTGGCCCTCCGTGGTCTTCGACGTGCTCATGCCGGCTCCTCCACGGTGAGCTGTGATTCGACGATCTCCGCATAGGTCGGACAGGTGGCGAGCAGCTCGTCGTGCCCGCCAAGGCCGACGACGGCGCCGTCCTCGAGCACGAGGATCTGGTCGGCGCTGGCAACGGTGGACACGCGCTGCGCGACGATCACCACGATCGCCTCCGCCGTGTATGGCCGCAGCGCCGCACGGAGCCGGGCATCCGTGGCCAGGTCCAGCGCCGAGAACGAGTCGTCGAACAGGTAGATGTCCGGCCGGCGCACCAATGCCCGCGCGATGGCGAGCCGCTGCCGCTGACCGCCGGACACGTTGGTGCCGCCCTGGCTGATCGGTGCGTTCAGTCCTTCGGGCATCGCCTCGACGAACTCGCGAGCCTGGGCGATCTCCAGCGCCCGCCAGAGCTCGTCGTCAGTCGCATCCGGCTTGCCGTAGCGCAGGTTGCTCGCCACGGTGCCGGAGAACAGGTACGCCTTCTGCGGCACCAGGCCGATCCGTTGCCGCAGCGCGTCCGGATCGATGTCCCGGACGTCGATCCCGCCGACGCGTACCGCGCCCGAGGTCGCGTCGATCAGCCGCGGTATCAGGCTGATCAGCGTCGTCTTGCCGGACCCGGTACTACCGACCACAGCGATGGTCTCTCCCGGCCCGGCGCGCAGTTCCACGCCCCGCAGCACCGGTGCCTCCGCGCCGGGAAAGGTGAAGCCCGCGCCAGCCAGCTCCAGCCCGGCTTCGTCCGGAAGTTCATTCACCGGTTCCGCCGCGGTGACCACGGAGGAGTCGGTTGACAGAACCTCGGTGATGCGCTCGGCCGACACGGCGGCCCGCGGCACCATGACCACCATGAACGTGGCCATCATCACCGACATCAAGATCTGCATCAGATACGCGAGGAACGCTGTGAGCGCCCCCACTTCCATCGCGCCGGCGTCGACACGCTGACCGCCGAACCACAACACGGCCGCACTCGACACGTTCAGCACCAACATCACGAACGGGAACAGCAAGGCCATCAGCCGTCCCGCCCGCAGCGCGGTACCGGTCAACGCGGCATTGGCTTCGGCGAACCGGTCTGTCTCGTACGGCTCACGGACGAACGCCCGCACCACCCGAACGCCGGTGATCTGCTCCCGCAGCACCCGGTTCACCCGGTCGATGCGTTCCTGCATGGCGCGGAACTGCGGAACCATCCGCCGCGCGATGAGCAACGTGCCGGCCAGCAGCACCGGCACGCTGACCAACATCAACGAGGACAACTCGACATCTTGGCGCAGCGCCATGATCACCCCGCCCATGGCCATGATCGGCGCCATCACCATCATGGTGGCGGTCATCATCACCAGCATCTGGACCTGCTGGACGTCGTTGGTGCTGCGGGTAATCAGCGACGGCGCCCCGAACTGCCCTACCTCACGGGCGGAGAACATACCCACGCGGTGAAACACCGCGCCGCGAACGTCTCGGCCGAACGCCATGGCCGTACGAGCACCGAAGTACACCGCGGCGACGATGGTGACCACCTGGACGAGCGTGACCAGCAGCATCCAGCCGCCGGTCGTGACGACGTAGTCCGTGTCGCCCTGGGCGATTCCGTGGTCGATGATGTCGGCGTTGAGGCTCGGCAGATACAGCGCGGCGAGCGTGCCGAACACCTGCAGAACGACGACGGCCGCCAGCCAGGACCGGTATGGGCGTAAGTAGGTCCGTAGAAGACGGATCAGCATGAACGTGACTCCTGTGAGTGGTGCTGATGGAACTGTGCGGTGGCGCGGGCAGCGGCCGTCGTCGTTGCTGTTGGGGTTCGAGGAGTGGTCCTGGGTCAGGGAGAGGGGTCCGCACCGGTGGCCGCGCCGGCGGCGGACGCGTCGTCGTCGTGAATTCGAATCCCGTCGAGGAGGAGGGCGACGATCTCGGCCGGCGTCAGCAGCGGACCATCCGCCAGCCGCGGATTCGAACCGCCGAAGGCGATGATGCGCAGGAGCCGGGCGGCGTGATCCGGATCGACGCGCAGCGTGTCCCGGTCCGGCTCGAAAAGCTTGACGAGAAGCTCATGTAAACGCCGGTGCTGCTCAAGATGCTCCTGGGACTGGCCCATCGGGAAATTGGCCCGGCCGATGACCGATGCGAGCTGGACAAGGCTGGTCATCCGCTGCTGCAGTAGCTCGGCGGCCCACCGCAGCCGCTCGGGCAACGGCGAGGTCAGATCGATGACCAGCAGCTTCTGCTCCATGTCCCCAGGCTGCAATGCGGCCTGAACCGCCTGCGTGAGCAGGTCCTCCTTGGTGGCGAAGGCTCGGAAGATGGTGCCCTCGGCGATGTCCGCGGCCTCGGCGATCTGGCGAGTGCTGATGTCGAATCCGTACTCACGCACCAGCGGAATGGTGGCGGCAATGATCGCCTCCCGGCGTTCTTCGGGAGACATCGCCTTGGCCCTCTTGCGACGTGTGCCGCAGCTACCGGGGCGCTCGTCCTGTCGCTCGTCGGGCTTGCCTGACGTGTCTGTCACGCCTCCAATCATAAATGAGTGAGAACTCACTCACAACTCATCGGTGATCGCCGGGCGGCTGAGACATCCCAGCCACAACGGTCCGCACCGTCGCCGGGCACGGACCTGCTAGTGTGACCGCCCATGTACGCATCCACGCACGGTTCCTGGTGGCGCGCCGACTAGGCGGCGCCCACAGACGCGTACATCCACGTAGCGACCGCCTCGCCGCAGGCGGTCGTCGTGTTATCCGGCTTCCCCTCGGTCGAGGCGTCCCGACCTGAAGGGATCACCATGATCAGCCGGCTCACCGAGCTCTTCAACCAGCCTGTTCCACCGCCATTCGCCGTATTGAACCGGAGCGAGGGCCCCGGCGTCGAACTCCTCTTCGGTGAAGTCCGCGACGTCGCCAGCCTTGCCGAGATACCGCCTCCACCTGGCCAGGAAGGCGGCGATCCAGCCGTACTGGCGCTGGTTCCGTACCGGCAGATCGCCGAACGCGGGTTCGCCGCTCACGACGACGCCACGCCGCTGCGGTGCCTGATAGCCACCGAGCGCGTCGTCCTCGACCGCGACGAGGTCATCGCCGCGCTGCCCGCGGATCCGGTGGACATCGTCGGCAACGGGTTCGACATCGACGACGACACTTACGCCGCGATCGTCGGAAACGTGGTCCGCGACGAGATCGGACACGGAGCCGGGGCAAACTTCGTGATCCGCCGCGACTATCGCGCGCGGCTCACCGGTTCGGTACCGCACACGGCGCTGCGGCTCTTTCGCCGGCTACTGACCAGCGAGCCGAACGCCTATTGGACCTTCGCCATCCACGCGGGAGACGTGACGATGGTCGGTGCCACCCCTGAACGACACGTGAGCGTCACCGGTGGCACGGTCGTCATGAATCCCATCAGCGGCACGTACCGCGCTCCGGACAGCGGAGCCACAACCGATGGGCTGCAGCGCTTCCTCGCCGACCCCAAGGAGACCGAGGAGCTGTTCATGGTGGTCGACGAAGAACTCAAGATGATGAGCCACATCTGCGACCAGGGCGGGCAGGTCCTCGGGCCGTATCTCAAGGAGATGGGGCACTTGGTGCACACCGAATACCTACTGGAGGGCCGGACCGCCCTCGACATCCGGGACGTGCTGCGCGAAACCATGTTCGCTCCGACCGTCACCGGGTCGCCGATCGAGAACGCGGCCAGGGTGATCACCCGATACGAACCGACAGGTCGCGGCTATTACGCCGGAATGGCCGCGCTGATCGGGCGCGATCCCCGAGGCCGCCCGGCCCTCGACGCACCCATCTTGATCCGCACTGCCTACCTAGAGCCGGACGGGCGGATTCACGTGCCCGTCGGAGCCACGCTGGTCCGGCATTCGGTGCCCGAACACGAGGTCGCCGAGACACACGCCAAGGCTGCTGGCGTGCTCGCCGCACTCGGACTGCGCGCTTCGCCGAAGGCTTCGACGAGTACCGGCCGCTTCGCCGAGCATCCTGGAATAGCCCAGGCCCTTGACCGCCGCAATTCCGCGTTGGCACCCTTCTGGCTGCGTCGGCAGGCTCCGGAAGAACGCCCCCTGTCGGCCGACGCGGCTGGATGCTCCGCACTGATCGTCGACGCTGAGGACCGCTGGACGGCCATGCTCGCGCATCTGCTCGGCAGGATCGGCATGCGCACGGACGTACGGCGCTGGGACGGCACCTTCGACGCCGACGACTATGACTTGCTGATCGCCGGACCAGGCCCAGGCGATCCGCGTGACACGACGGATCCACGTGTGATGCGCCTGCGCCGGCTGATGAGCGACCGGATGACATCAAGGCGCCCGATGCTCGCGGTGTGCCTCAGCCACCAGATCCTCGCCGGACTTCTCGGGCTACCAATCACCGCTCTTGCGCAGCCCCACCAGGGCACCCAGCGAAAGATCGAGCTCTTCGGCCGCTCCACGCTGGTCGGCTTCTACAACACCTTCGCCGGCTTCCTGCCCACGCCGGTAACCACGCCGGCAGTGGCTGGAAACTACCTCGGCACGGCTATCGCCCTCGAGGTCGCGGCCGACGTCAAGACCGGAGAACTCCACGCGATGCGAGGGGCGGGATTCGCGTCCGTGCAGTTTCACCTGGAGTCGATCCTCTCCACCGAGGGCGTGGATCTACTGGCGGAAATAGTCGGTGATCTCCTTCGCGCGCATCAACATGCCGGCCTCACGCAACCCCGCGTGGACGGAATTGAACGCTGATCCGTGGACCGACGGGCCGGGCGGTCTTGGGCACCGCATGCTCCCATGTGCGCTGGCACGAGCCGCCCATCACCAGCAGATCACCATGCCCGATCGAGTACCGCAATGTGTCGCCGCCGCCACGAGGACGCAGCAACAGGTTCCTCGGCTCGCCCAGCGAGAGGATGGCCACCATGGTGTCTTCGTGTTTGCTGCGCCCGATAGTGTCGCCGTGCCAGGCCACGCTGTCTTTGCCGTCGCGGTAGAAACACAGTCCAGCGGTTCGGAAGGGTTCGCCGAGCTCATCCCGGTAGTGCCCGCTCAGCGCATCCCGCGCTTGCGTCAGTACCGGATGCGGGAGCGTCGCGTCTTCGCCGTACCAACAGACCAGCCGGGGCACGTCGACGACGCGTTCATACATCTGCCGGCGCTCCGCCCGCCACGGGACGTCCTCGCAGAGACGACCGAAGAGTTCATCAGCGCCCCGCACCCACCCTGGCCGGAGGTCGACCCAGGCCCCCGCGCTGAGGACCGTACGGCGCACCGAGCCGCCCAGCTCGGATACGCAGGACTGACCCGCCGGACCGTCGAACAGCGACGCCTGCAATGTGACCGACATGTCTCAACCATACACGGAAATCGAACACCTGTTCCATCCCCAGCTGGTGTTCCATCACCCGGCTTGCCGGTGACCACCACCCCCCAACACTCACAGATCGTTGGCGGATTCTTGCGGTCGTCCGTTGGCGAACCGCAGGTGAGATTCACGAGCCACAGCAGGAGAGTTATCTGGGGGTCCGGCTGACCTCTGTGACTTTCCGCAGGTCACCACCTGTCTGCGATCGATGTGACATCGAAGGGCCGAGCTCGGTCACGTGAGGTGCTCTGCGCCTGGGCAGGCGCAGAGCCCGGGCGGAGCCGCACGTCGCCGTCGGGGCCGGGGTGGTAGACCGGCCCCGACAGCGACCGCCAGTCCGGCGTTGTCGTCGGTGAAGCGCCGGGCCGGCATTGAAGCGACGACGCGCGGTTCACAGGTGGACGTCACGTAGACGACATCGTTGAGGCCGTACGTCCACCCCCACATAAGCAAACCGCCAACGATCATCGGGAAGCGGCGGGATGCCGCAAACGTCCGCGCAAGTCGGGACTTTCGGCCCTGCCCGGGACCGGCCCCGCGGCCGCATCCTCTAAGTGACCACCCATCCGAGGAGCCGGCCCATGCGCGCACTCATCGTCTACGAATCCATGTTCGGCAACACCTTCGCCATCGCCACATCGATTGCCGAGGGCCTCGCGCCCCACATGACGGTGGAGGTCGTGGAAGTGAGTGAAGCGCCGACCGAGCTCGGGCCTGATTTCCAGCTCATCGTCGTCGGTGGCCCCACCCACGCCTTCGGCATGTCGCGGCCCGACACCCGGCGGACGGCTGCTGACAAGACGGAGAACGAGCTGGTCTCGCCAGGTGGAGGCATCCGTGAATGGCTCGAGGCCATGTCGCACGTCTCGCCACGCACCGCCGCCGCCACATTCGACACGCGAGTGAACCGCCTTCGCGTCCCGGGCTCCGCGGCACGGGCCGCGGCACGGCGACTTCGCCGGCTCGGTTTCGACATCATCGCGCGCCCGCAGAGCTTCCGCGTCACCGAAATGACCGGACCGACAGTGGACGGGGAGATGGAGCGCGCTGCCGAATGGGGCCTCATGCTGGGCGCCGAGGAAGCCAAGCGGAACGTCGACCGAAGCAGCACCACGTAACACGCTGAGGGAAACGAGACCATCGGGTCAATCGAGCAGGCCGAGTGTCATGCGCCGCGAAGCTGCTGGAGCGCTTTGACCGCCCGGGCGTCGCGTGTCTCCTGGCGCTTGGCCCCGGCCACCCAGGCCGCATACTCCTTCTGGCGCGAGTAGGAGAGCGAGTTGTACGCAGCTCGTGCCTCGGGATCGGTGGCGAGCGCGTCGGCCAGTTCTGTCGGAGTCTCGACCTCCCGCGGCGCGTCGTCGTACCCGATCCGTACCTGCACGGTATCGCCTACATCCACCCCCAGCTCGGCGCGCTGGTCCTTTCGGAGCCCCACCCACCCCGCGCCGCCGTAGACCGCAACCGTGGTCCGGAACCACGGCCCGCCATTGACAGAGACACGCACCGGAGCACGCGCTTTGCCGAACGCGCCTTTCGGGTCGAACGGCAGCTTGAAACCGCATCCCGGCCCGGCGTCCTGGCCCACCAGGGCCGCCTCGAACTCGCGCACGGACATGCCAACATTCTGCACAACATTCGCAGGATTCGTCAGATGAAGAGTCTGGCGCGCTGCCCAGGCTCGCGCTCAGCTCGTCAGCGCCGCCACGGCCAGCCCGGCGAGAGCGGCGAGGCCGAAGCTCGCCGGAAGCGTCACCACCCATGCCATCCCCAGATTGCGCACCACGCGCCAGCGCACCCGCCGGATACTGTCGTGTACTCCAGCACCGAGCAAACCTCCGGCGATGGATTGCGTCATGCTCACCGGTGTCCCCACAGCTGCGCTGCCCAGGACCGCCGCGGCAGCGGAAAACTCGGCGGTGACGGTATGCGTGGCACGGGTGCTCAGAATGCCGTTGCCGACGGTCCGGGCCACCTTGGGCAGTCCGAGCAGCGCGCCGACGACGAACGCGACAGCCACCACCAGGTATACCCACCAGGCCAGCGACACGCCGTGCCCGCCGGCGACGCTGGCAGCGAAGAACAGCACGAGGATCTTCTGGCCGTCGTTGGCGCCGTAGGCGGCGCATTGCGCGGCGAACGCGGCGATGTGGGCCCGGCGCACCGTCGACAAATAGGTCCCACCGCGCAGCGAGCGCCATACCCATGCACCGAGCAACGCCAGAAGCATACCCACCACCGGCGCGGCAAGCCCGATGCCCAGCACCCGCAGGACCGTGCTCCACCCGACGGCCAGCCCGGCTCCGATACCTCCTCCGGCGATGCCACCGATCACGGCGAGCGTCAGGCTGGTCGGCAGGCCGAACCAGGCCAGCGCGGTCACCACACTTACGGCAGCGAGGAACCCGACGGCCAGCGCCGTCGCGCCGTCAGGGTCGGCCGGGACGATAGAGCTGAGCATGGTGCGCGCGACCGCCGTGCTGATCAACAACGGGTAGGCGACGAGCGCCGCGGTCAGCATCAGCAGGCTGATGGTCACCGACAGGCCGGGGACCCGCAGACCAGGGGCGATCAATGCGCCGCCGTCGTTCGCACCGGTCACGATGGCAAACGCGATCGCGACGGCGATCAGCACCTCAGGCGCCACTGTCCTCCTTCACCTGTCCCGACGCCGCTGAGGCGCGCGTGTCATCAATGCGTGTCGCCCACCGCCTGGTGGCCAACACGCGCTGGTGCTCTGTTACCCCTAGTAGCCGCGCTTGAGCGCGCCATCGGTGAGAACGTCGGCAGCCTCGTTGATCCGGATTCCGACCATGTCCAAGCGCTTGATCAGTTCCCGGTGCTTGAGCGCCCGCGGCGAGACACCACCATCGATGATCTTCGCGAATTCGTCCTGGTAAGCGCGGCCGATCATCCGAGCGGCCTTCTTCGCCTCCAGCGCCTTGAGCGGCACCCGCTGTGGCTTCGTCCAGAGCGACTCGACCGCGTCGTCGAGAGATTCGATCGCCGCGACCACGCTGTCCAGGAACGGCCGGTAGGTCCGGCGCTTCTCGATCTGGTAAAGGTCTGCTTCCCGGACGAAGTCGCGGATGGTGTCCAAAATGTCGTCGATGGACCGCGACAGCCGGAACAGGTCCTCGCGGTCCAGCGGCGCGACGAGCGTCCGAGACAACTGTTCGACCAGTTCCGCGCGCTGCTCGTCGCCGCGATGCTCGATTTCGGCGATCTGGGCGCGCGCTTCGGCCGGATCGATCTTCTTGCTCACCATGGCCTTCGTCAGAGCGGCGCCTTCACGGGCGGCGCGCACCTGTCCGGTCAGCGCGGCAGACAGGTTCGAGTCTCCGCGGGCACGCCACGACGTCTTCAAACGCCGCCAGGGTGCCTTCATCGTCGACCTCTCTTCAATAGCCATTCATCTTCCGTTCACCTTGTGTTTACCTTACGTCCACTCCCCATTGTCTCACGTTCCCGGCTCGGGAGGTTTAACCGTCCCTTTACCCAGTTCGCCCGGCTTTGGGATTAACGACGCCAGGAAGTTCTCGATCCTCGACGAACGCGGCCACGGCAGCCGCCGCCAGATCGGCGGCGCGATGTGCGGTCTGCCGGGTCGCGCCGGCCAGATGCGGCGTCATGACCACTCGGTCGGAGGACAGTAGCGGCCATCCCTCGGGTAGCGGCTCAGCAGGGAAGACATCGAGCCCGGCACCGGCCACCTGCCCGGTCTCCAGAGCGTCGGCAAGTGCCTCGTAGTCGACCAGTCCGCCACGTGCGGTGTTGACCAGGTAGCTGCCGGGGCGCATGGCACCTAGCGTCTCCCGGTTGATCATGTTCGCCGTCTCAGGCGTCAGCCGGGAGTGCAAGGTGACGACGTCGCTACGCGACAGCAGTGCGGGTAGGTCCACGAGCTCGACACCGGGCGGCAGGTCCGCGGGATCGACGAACGGGTCGCTCACGATCACGGTGGCGTCGAACGCCTGCAGGATCCGGGCTACTCGGCGACCGATCGCGCCGTAGCCGATGAGCCCGACGGTCGAGCCGGACAGCTCCGAACCGCACTCGTCGTACGCGTAGAGATCGCTGCGCCACTGACCGGCCGCCACCCCGTTGTGAATCCGTGGGATGGCCCGCAACGTGCTCAGCATCAGGGTCACGGCGTGCTCGGCCGCGGCTACCGCGTTGCGCCCGGCCGTATTGCACACGAGCACTCCCCGCTCCGTGGCCGCCTCGACGTTCACGTTGACCGGGCCGCCGCGGGTGCAAACGATCAGCTTCAGCGCCGTGGCGGCGTCGAGCACCCGGGTGGTGAACGGCGCCATCTGAGTGACGACGATCTGGGCGTCCCCCACCAGCTCAGTCAGGCTCTCCTCCACGTCGGACGCCTCATCCACCTCACCCACCTTGCCGAACGGCACGAGAGGCCACGGCAGGGTCATCGTGCGGATGTCCAGCTCGTGCTGCCGCGGTACCTCACGGCGCAACCGGTCCTCAAGGATGTCGTTGCGCACGAAATGATCCCCGGCCAGCAGGATCGGCCACTGTTCGTTCATCTCACTCCTCATCGTTCTCGTCCTCGCACTCGCTCTCCCACCCCTTATCGGTGATCGTCAGTGCGTTGTGGTCGCAAGTTGGTGATCAACAGTGCGGTGCGGTGGTTGTTTCGCGACCACAACGCACTGACGATCACCGGGACCAGTGAGCGCGAGCGTGGTCGACCCGGTCCAGGTAGTCGCCGAAAGCGTCGTCATAGTGCTGGCGGTGCGCCGCGGCCGGCTCGACGGTACGGCGCGGAATCGGCCAGTCCGGTGTCTCGCCGCGTGACTCCAAGGCAGAGAGCACCGCGCCGTAGGCTCCAGCCTGCGGCACATCCACCACCTCCAGCGGCCGGCCAAGCACGTCGGCGAACAACTGCGTCCACGTCGCGCTCTGGGCCCCGCCACCGCAGACCGCCAGCCGGTCACCCAGTCCGGCGGCGTCAAAGCAATGCCGGGCCGCGAACGCCAAGCCCTCACAGAGACCGCGCACGAGATCCGCGCGCGAGGTGGAGAGGTGCAACCCGTCGAAACGCCCACGTGCCGACGCCTCCACGAATGGTGCTCGCTCGCCCGACTCCGACCAGTACGGCAGCACCCGGACGCCCCGTGCACCAGGTGGCGACCCGTCGAGCAGGTCGGTCAATTCGGCGACCGACGAACCCGTGATGTCCAGCAGCCAGCCCAGCGACGCAGTCCCCACCATGGCCGGCATCGCTCGCATCCACCGGCCCTCGTTCCACATACCCAGCAGCAGCCCGGCCCGATGTGGGATGGGTGACGGGTCGGCGGTCACCACCTGGCAGGCCAGCGTCGTGCCGATGATCAGCAGCCCGTCGCCGGGGTCGACGACGCCGCTGCCCCGCGCCGAGGCCAGCAGGTCGTACGGTCCGGCGCTCACCATCGTCCCGGCCGGGAGTCCCAGCAGGGCCGCGCCCTCACCGGACAGCGGCGCTGCCGGACCACCGGAGGTCACCACCGGTGGCAGCAGGTCCGCTCGGTGTGCCAGCCCGCAAGCGCGCAGGATCTCGTCGTCGTATTCGCGACGGTGCGGGTTGAGAAAGGGGTAGGAGGCATCCGAGACATCGACGAGCCGCTCACCTGTCAAGCGCCGGAAGACCATGCCCACGCAGTGGGTAGCCGTCGTCGCCCGATCGAGCACATCGGGCTCCTGCCGGTCCAGCGCGGCCAGGATCGCCCCGGATGCCCCGGGGAAAACCATGCCGCCGTTTCGTTCGAGGATGAGGTCGGCGGTGCCGTCCCGGTCCCATCGCCGCACGACGTCCGCCGCGCGACCGTCCAGCCAGGACGCGGCCGGGCGGACCGGAGCACCGTCGTCGTCGTGCAGCCAGCAGCCGTCGCCCTGTCCGGTCAGTGCTACCAACGCCGGCGCCGACGGCAATTGACCGACCACGGCCCGAACGACTTCGGCCACCGAGTCGACCACCGCGTCGATGTCCTGCTCCACCCGCCCGTCGCCCGGATAGAGCAGCTCGGTCGGCACGCCGTGCACACACAGTTCAGCGCCGGACTCGTCGTACCCGACGGCCTTGGTCACCGACGTCCCGATGTCGACCCCGATGTACATGAGCGCTCCTTCCTGATCGTTGGCGGCAACGCGCGCGACTCGTCCCGTGATCATGAGCAGCTCCGCGCCTCCGCTCCCGGTGATCATGAGCAGATCTGCGTCGCCATAGCGTCACGATCCTGCTCATGATCACGGGGGTGTGGGGCGCGGAGCTGCTCATGATCACGGGGGGTAGTCGGCGACGTGTACGTTGACGCCGCGATCTCGCAGCGCCCGGATGACGTCGGCAGGCGCACCGTCGTCCACGACGACATCGTCGAAATCGGTCAACGGAGCCAGCTGGTGCAGCGCAGTGCCACCGAGCTTCGTATGGTCGATCAGCAGCACCTTGCGCACCGCGGAGCGCATCATGGCGCGCTTGACCAGCACGATCTCCTGCTCCTGATGAAACGCATGAGTCGCCGACACGGCGGAGGTCGAGGTGAACAGCACGTCGGCCCGTAGCGAGCCGATCGCCTCGATGCAGGGCACCCCCAGAAAAGAGTCGTGCGTCGGGTAATACTCGCCCCCGAGCGAGATCAACCGGACACCCGGTACCTGGCTGACCGATTTGATCACCTCGAGGAAGTTCGTGATGACGGTCAGAGGGGTGGTGTCCGGCAGGAGGTGGGCCACTTCGAGCGTGGTCGTCGAGTCGTCGAGCATGACGGCCATACCGGGCTCGATCATGGTGCGGGCGTAACGCGCGATGGCCGCCTTCTCCGCCTTGGCGGTCCGCAGCCGGTAGGCGACGTTGCTCTCGAACACACTCGACGGCTGCGCGCTCACACCGCCCCGGTATTTGCGCACGACGCCCTGGCGTTCCAGCTCGTCGAGGTCACGGTGCACGGTCATGAGGCTGACGTCGAAGAGCTCGGCGAGCTGGCTGGCGGAGACGGACCCTTCGCGTAGGACGTAGTCGGCGATCCGGCTCTGCCGGTTCGTCCGCGAGTTGCGCCCCGGCGCCGGGTCAGGAGCCTTGGACATCGGCCGTCTCCTTCTCTTCCGACGACGACGCCGGCGCGGCGGCAGCGAGTGCGGGTATCCGGTTGTAGTACTCGAGCGTGACGGCGCCGTCGGCCCGGAACGAGAGCTGCATGGTGGCCGTCGGCGCCATCCCGCGCAGAGCCGTGCGGTAGGTCCCGAGCGGGATCCCGGTGAACCGGCAGACGATCAGCCGGAGGATGGTGTTGTGACAGATCGCGAAGATCTCCTGGCCGGCGTGCCGGGCGGCGATCTCGGTCAGCGCCTCGGTGGCGCGGTCCGCGGCCCGCTCCGGGTGCTCGCCACCGGGCAGGTGATGTACAGCGGCGTCGGTCAGGAAGAGTTCGACGGCCCGCGGATGCGTCTGTCGCAGCTCGGCCAGGGTGAGCCCTTCGGCGTCCCCGAAGTCCAGTTCGCGCAAGCGCTCGTCGGTCTGCACCGGTAGGCCCAGTGCTTCGGCTATGGGCTCGGCGGTCTGGCGGGCCCGCAGCATGGTGGAGGCGTAGAGGACATCTGGTTTGGCTTCACGCGCCCAGGCAGCCAGTGCGCGCGCTTGGCGCCGCCCTTCGTCGTCGATGCCGATGTCGCTGGATCCGGTGTAACGGTTGCCTTCGTGCCAGGGGGTGCGCCCGTGGCGGGCGAGGGTGATCGTCGTCAGGGCTGTCATGACGTACTCCGCGAGAGATTGGTGGTGAACGTGTCCTTGATGTATCCACGGCGAAGGAGTTCCTGGCAGAGCCTTACATAACCGTCCGCAAAGCGCTCGTAAGCACCGGGCCGTGGTTCGACGACGTCTCGCCGCGACACCATCCCCGCCGCGCTCGCCGCGACACTCCCACCGTCGGCGGCCGCCAGGACGGCCATTCCGAACGACGGTTCGGGAGTGGCCGGCAGCGCCAGCGGCCTGCCGAGCACATCGGCCCGGAGCTGATTCCAATAGCTGCTTCTCGTGGCGCCGCCAGTGATGCTGATCTCCCCAGTGGTGTCGGCACCAATGGCGGCGAGATGTTCGAAACACAGCCGTTCGACGTACGCCACACCCTGCAAGACCGCCGCATACCTCTCGGCCATGCCACGCACGGTGCCGATCTCGAAACGCACCGCGTCCGGATCGACGAACGGAAACCGCTCGCCGCGCGCTGTCAGCGGGTAGACGACGGCACCAGCCGGCTCGAACGCCTCGGCCGCCGCGCTGAGCCCGTCGAGATCCTGACCACCGAACTCTTCGCTGATGACTCCCGCGCCGACGTTCGAGGCACCGCCCGGCAGCCAGCCGCCGTCGGGATGCCGGTGGCTGTAAACGGCCCCATCGGGATCTTCGATCAGCTGGGTCGATACACCTTTGAGCACCAGGGTGGTCCCCAGCACGGAGTTCCACGCGCCGGGACTCAGGGCACCGGCCGCGATCTGCGCCGCGCAGCCGTCGGTCATTCCGGCGACGACGGGTGTCCCGGCGGGGATGCCGGTGTGCTGGGCGGCGGCGGGCTCGACGGTGCCGAGAACGGTGCCAGGCGGGACCACTTCGGGCAGCGCCCCGGGGTCTATCCCGCTTGCCGTGATCAGTGCATCGTTCCACTGGTTGTCCACGACGTCGTACCCGGACTTGAGGGCGTGGCTGGTGTCGGTGTGCACCCGGTGGCCGACCAGCCTCGCGGCAACCGCGTCTGCACTGTGGGCGACATAGGCGCCGGCGCTCACCGGATGGTGGCGGAAGAGCCAGCCGATCTTCGGCAGCGCCCAGGACACCTGGACATCCGCGCTCTCGGGAATGGCGTCGGCCACGGCGTGGATAGTGGTCAGCTCGTCCGCGGCGCGAGTGTCGTCGTACATCAGCGCCGTTGTCAGCGGCGTTCCACCGCCGTCGACGAGCAGCACAGTTCCGGAAGTGCTGCAGATTGCGGCGGCTCCGACGGGAAGCCGCCGGGAGGCAGGCGCCAACGCGGCGAAGGCCTGCCTCGATGCCTGGCCGACAGCGGCCCACCATTGCCGTGGATCCTGCTCGTGCTGGCGCTCCTGCGCAGCACGGCGCAGGCTGTCCAGCGGCGCGGAGCCGAACGCCAGCACTCTGCCGTCGTCGGCGGCCACGGTTACGCGGACGCTTTGGGTACCCAGGTCGATACCGACCCACGTCCGCTCCGCCTTCACCGCCTCCATCCGGACCTCCAGTGGTCGTCCTGCGCAGTCGGCACCTCGCGACCGCACGAACTGGAATCGCTACATTCACGGGCCCACCCACGCACATATTTAACGTTTGCGTGCTGGGTTGATAACAGTGTTCGCTGTTAAGATACACTACAGATCGATAGAGAGTGGAGGGAAGCCCATGAAGAATCGACCATCAAGCCCCACGGCGCACGCCCACGACGGGCTCATTTAGGACAGACTTGTGACATGACGGCCAACAGTGGCGGCAAGGGCGCGCCGTCGAAACGCACGCAAGCCCGCGAAGTGCGGCAACAGAACATCATCGCGCACGTTCTGGCCAACGGTGTCGCGACGGCCGGCGAGTTGACCGAGCTGACCGGCGCCAGCCTGATGACAGTCCACCGAGACCTGGACGAGCTCGCCAGGCGCGGCGTAGTACGGAAGTTCCACGGTGGCGTCTCAGCACAACCCTCCACCGTGTTCGAGAGCAGCTCCGAATACCGGCTGCGCGTGCAGGTGCGCGAGAAGACAGCCCTGGCCGAGGCCGCGTTGTCGACCATAGAACCCGGCATGTCCATCATGCTCGACACCTCCACCACCAACCTCTTCGTCGCCCGGCGGCTGGGCAGCCTCAACCACGGCCCACTGACTGTGGCCACGAACTACCTGCCCATCATGGAGACCCTTCGCTCGGTGCCGGACGTCCATCTGATCGGCATCGGCGGCGACTACAACAGCACCCATGACGCATTTCTGGGCATGGGCGCCATCGAGGCGATCAATACCCTGAACGTCGACCTGGCCTTCCTCAGCACGTCCGCGATGACGGCGGACACGACCTACCACCAAGAGCCCGAGATCGTCATGGTCAAGCGCGCGATGATGGAAGCGGGAAGACGCCGGGTACTGCTCATGGATCACACCAAAATCGGCAGGACCGCCCTGCACCGCCTAGGGCCCACCACCGACTTTCACCAGCTGATCGTCGACGCCGCCGCCGATCAGGGCATCATCCGCGAGATCAGCGAAACCCTGGACGTCACGCTCACCCAAGTGATGGCAGCGCCCAGGCACACCTGACCGCCGCCACCCCGGCCCCGGCCAACGGCCCAGAGTCGACGGCGACCCGCGACCAGCATTCTCGAGCGGCTCTGGACAACGAGATAACAGTTGATCTGGTGAGCTACCACATTGTGATCACGCACCGTGGGCGGGCCGCGTCGATCGCGCACACATACCGCCAGTGGCACGTCTCACAGCGTTTGCCAGGATGAAAACCCAGCATAGAAGGTGTGTGGCGCACCCAGCCAACCTTCGCGCATGATCGTCTTCAACCGGGAGTCGCGACCAGGACACTCACATTTCGCTCTCTATTTCCCGTTACATCTATCGTCTGTGATGTTAATTCTGTTACTGTCGGCTCCGATCGGTGCTGTGCACGGCGATCGGAGCCGGCAGTACTGACCTGTCAGACACGCGGAAGGCACATTCGTTGACGTCTCACATCACGGCATCGACGCCGTCGGTCACCGGGCGGGGAGCCGGGCCGGCCGACGGCGGAGGCCGGCTCGGAACGCGGCGCCGACGGCGCCGAAATCGCGGCGAGTACCTGCTGTTCCTCCTGCTGATCTCCCCGAACCTGCTGCTGATCGCCACCTTCGAGTACTGGCCGGTCATCTACAACGCCTATCTGAGCATGACCCGGTGGAACATGCTGTCGGGGGTGCCCCAATGGGTCGGGCTCGACAATTATCAGAGCCTGTTGACCAGCTCGAACTTCCACACCGTCATGTGGAACACGCTGGTCTTCACCGGAACCGTCGTCGTGGGCAGTGTCGTTCTCGGGCTCGCGCTGGCAGTGCTGTTCAATCAGAGGGCCCGCGGACGCGGCTTCGTCCGGACCGTCGCGTTCGCACCGCATATCGTCAGCGGCGCGGCGGTGGCCACACTCTGGCTGTTCATCTTCAATCCGGACTACGGGCTGTCCCGGTTCGTCCTCAACCAGGTCGGACTCTCCTCGCCGCGTTGGGTCACCGACAGCGACTGGGCGCTCGCCAGCCTGATCATCGTGTTCCTGTGGAAGGGCGTGGGATTCGTCGCCATCGTGTACCTCGCCGGGCTGCAGAGTCTGCCCGAAGACGTCTACGAGGCGGCCAAACTCGATGGCGCGCGGGCCTGGACGACGTTCCGTCGGATCACCCTTCCGCTGCTGTCCCCGGTCACGTTCTTCGTCTTGGTGATCACCATCATCGGAACCTTCCAGGCCTACGACATGATCGCCGTCATGACCGGCGGCGGGCCGGGCAACGCCACCACCACGTTGTCCTGGTACATCTACGAGCAGGGATTCCAGGCTTCTGACGCCGGCCGAGCGGCCGCCAGCGCGATGATCCTCTTCGTCATCCTGCTGATCGTCACCGGGCTGCAGACGAAATACGCGCAGCGGAAGGTCCACTACCAATGAGCCGACAATTGGCCACCGGCGAGCGGAACGCGACGCGGGAAGCCCGATCGAGGCGCAAGGGCATCAACATCCGCGTCGGCGAGACCGTCGTACGCCGGGTCCTCGTCTACGCCGCCCTGGCAGCGGTCGCGCTGCTGTTCATCGGCCCGCTGTACTGGCTGTTCTCCTCCGCGCTCAAAGAGCCCGGCGACATCTACCAGTACCCTCCGCAGTGGGTGCCGCTGCGCCCACACGTGGAGAACTTCTCCAACGCCTGGCAGGCGGCGCCGTTCGGCAACTTCTTCATCAACTCGATCATCGTCACCGGCGGGGGCGCGGCTATCAAGCTGGTCAACGCCACGCTGACCGCGTACGCCTTCGTGTTCCTGCGCTTCCCGTTCAAGAACGTGCTGTTCCTGGCCATGCTCGGCGCGCTGATGGTGCCGAACAATGTGACGCTGATCGTCAACTACATCACGGTGTCCAACCTGGGCTGGGTCAACACCTACCTCGGACTGATCATCCCCAGCGCCGGCTCGATCTTCGGCATGTTCCTGCTCCGGCAGTACATGATGACGCTGCCCAGAGACATCGTGGAAGCGGCCAAGGTCGACGGCGCCGGGCACCTGCGCACGCTCTGGCAGGTAGTGCTTCCCATGTGCAAGCCCATGCTGGTGACCGTCGGGATCATCGCCGTCGTCGATATGTGGAACGACTTCATCTGGCCGTTGATCGTCACCAACACGGTGGAGATGCGTACCTTGCCGATCGGCCTGCTCTACCTGCGCACCACCGAGGGCTACTCCAACTGGGGAGCGATCATGGCCGGCACCGTGATGGTGGCGCTCCCCATGCTCATCCTGTTCCTCTTCGCTCAGCGGCACATCGTCCGCGGTCTGACCGGCGGAGCCGTCAAGGGCTAAGCCAACTCGTGTATCACTCGACGTTCGATTGAAAGGACGTGTACCACCATGAGAAACAGACTTCCACGCCACAATGACTTCCGCCGGCCGAGTCGCCGGTCCTTCCTCGGGATGACCGCCGCCGGCCTGAGCGTGCCGATCCTGGGGTCGTGTGCGGGAGGCGTCACCTCCGACGACGGTAACGGCAACGGCGGCAACGAGCTCGGTCAAGTCGACATCAGCCCACCCAGCGAGTACCGCGGGCGTGATGTCAACGTGGTGATGTGGAGCGCCATGGGCGGCGTCAACGGCGAGGCCCTCGACGCACTGGTGGACAAGTTCAATCAGTCGCAAGACTCGATCTACGCCGAGGTGCAGTTCCAGGGGAACTACCATGAGTCCTCGCCCAAGCTGACGGCAGCTTTGCGGGCCGGCGCCGTGCCGGACATCATGATGCTGGCCGACACCTTCTGGGGCCGGTTCCTCCTCAACGACGTCCTGGAGCCGTTGAACGGCTACCTGACCGACGACTTCAATCGCGACAACTACATCGAGGCGTTGTTCGACGAAGGCCTGGTGGGCGACGAGCTGTACTGGTTGTCCTATGGGCGGAGCACGCCGCTGTTCTACTACAACAAAGACGCCTTCGATGAGGTCGGCCTGCCGGATCGCGGCCCGGAGACCTGGACCGAGCTGCGCGAGTGGGGTCAGGAGTTGTCCAAGCTGACCGTCCAGGGCCAGCCGTTGAAGGTGCACGCCTTCACCGGCGACGACGACTGGCAATTCATGTCCGCGGCCTGGCAGTTCGGCGGCAGCCTCTCCGATGGCCTCGATGTCACTATCAACACCGGCGGTGCCGTCGATGCCGCCGAGTGGCAGCAACGGTTCATCTTCGAAGACGACATGGGTTACATGGCCGAGAGTTCGGCCACCGACTTCGGCACCGGCGTGGTGGCCACCACGATCACCTCCACCGGAGCATTGCGCGGCATCTACGAGAACGCCGACTTCGAGGTAGGGACCTCGTTCTTGCCGGCACAGGTAGACACGGGCGTGCCCACGGGCGGTATGGGTTTCTCCCTGATTCGCGACGTCCCGCAGGAGCGCAAAGACGCCGCCTTCGAGCTGATGAAGTTCCTCGGCCAGCCTGAGAATGCCGCGGAATGGACGCTGGCGTCCGGGTACCTACCCATCATCAAGGCCGCCGTCGACGAACCCGAACTGGCCGAGCAAATCGCGGAGGACCCCAACCGCAGCACGGCGATCGAACAGCTGCCGATGGCCCAGGGCAGCGACGCGATCCGCTCCTACCTACCGAATGGCACCGACATCATCATCAGTGGCCTGCAGGAGATCTTCAGCAGCGGTGGCGCCGATGTGCAGAGCGTCTTCGACGGCGTAGCCGAAGAACTCGAGCGTGGCGCCGAAGGCATTCAGGAAAGCTACGAACGGTACTTCGGCTAGAGGGTCCGGTGAAGATCCGGGCAATGGAACTTTCTAGGGTGCCGCACCCGGACTGCGTGTTGCGTCCGGCAGACCGGGCGCCGGAGGGCTCGCTTTGCAGGACGCAACATGAGACATGGAGGATGAATGGACTTCACCAACTGCGGGCACCGCGGCGCAATGAGCGTGTCCCCGGAGAACACCATGGCGTCGTTCCGGCTCGCCGCCGAGCAAGGAGCCAATGAGATCGAGCTGGATCTCCGGCTGTCCAAAGACGGGGAGATCGTCGTCATCCACGACACCACCGTCGACCGGACCACCGATGGCTCCGGCGCGGTCGCTGATTTCACCGCAGAGGAGCTCCGCGCTCTCGATGCGGGGAACGGGCAGAGCATTCCGACCTTCGAGGAGGTCCTCGACGGCACCGACGTGCGCCTCCAGATCGAGATCAAGGATCCGGCTGTCATCGAGCCCTTGGTGGCTTTGCTGGCTCAGCGCCCAGAGGAGATCCAGCGGCTGTCGCCGTGCTGCTTCGACGAGGAGATCGTCGCAATCCTGGCGCGCGAGCTGCCGTCGACCGTCGTCGGGCTGATCAGCAAGACCGGCTCACCCGAGCTTCTGGACCGCGCTGATCAACTCGGAGCCCAGCGAGTACTGGTCGGCTGGACCGGTACCGACCGTGAGCTGGCCCGGGCCGCACAAGAGCGCGGACTCCACTTCAACGTGTGGCCGGTCAACACCGCCGGGCAGCTGAACGACGCGGTCGAACTCGGCGTTGACGGCTTCACCACCGATCACCCGCCGTTGCTGTTCGAGAACGGCTACGAGATTCGCGACGGCCGCCTCGTCCGCCCATGATCATTGGCTTTTACCCCACGCTATCCGTGGTGTAAAAGCCAATGATCATGGGCGGGAGTCACTGGAAGAGAGCGTTGACCTGAGCGTTGGCGTCCGAGAGCGCCGTCGTGTCCGCGGAGAACGACATGATCGAATCCATCGTCGGTCCCATGATCGCGGTCACCTCCGCCCATTTGTCAGCGATCGGGGCAAGGTACGTCGTGCCTTCCTCGACGTGCACGGTGAACGGTGACACGTCGATGCCTCGCTCGCTGAATGCTGCCTCAGCCAATTCGGTCGACTCCTCGATCGCCGGGAAGACGACGGCGTGTGAGGCCACGATGTCCTGGCACTCGGCGGATGCGAGGAACCGCACCCACTCCCAGGCACCGTCCGGGTTGTCGGTTCCGGCCCAGATGGAATCGGCCAGGCCGTTGAACATGCTCGCCCGTTCCCCCGCCGGACCGACCGGTGTAGGAGCCAACGCTGTCTCCACGCCGGTGAGCTCGATGTAAGCGCCGGTGTTCCAGCTGCCTTCGGTCACCATCGCGTAGTTGCCCGCGCCATAGCTCTCCATCATGCTGACCCCCGCGTCGGCGATCGCGAAGCTCGGCATGTACCCCTTCTCGATCAGTCCGCGCCACCAGTCAACCATCTCGGTGAAGGCCGGGTCGTCGTAGTTGAACTGCGATCCCCACGGGTTCTCGTCGGTATGCGTCCAGCCGTTGCTGAACGCGTACATACTCCACTCGGTCTGCCCGAAGCCCTCACCGGCGCCGGCCAGGCCGAGGCCGTAGACGTCCACGTTGTTGCTGTCGAAACCCGGTTCGTCACCCCGGACACCGTTCGCGTCGACCGTCAGGCGCGCGATCGCGGCTTCGTAGCTGCCACCGTCGTCAGGATTCCACTCCAGGTTCGCCATGTCCTCCGGCGAGAGGCCGGCCTCGTCCACCATCTCGGAGTTGTAGAAGATCGCTACCGTGTCCCAGTCCTTCGGCAGTCCGTATCTCTGCTCGTCCTGGCCGACCCAGAGCTGCGTCAGCCCTTCGTGATAGATCGACGTGTCGACGCCGTCGCGCTCGACATACTCGTCCAGCGCGAGCAACTGATCCTGCGCCACGAATTGTGGATACCTGGCCAAGTGGTTGGTGAAGACGTCCGGCGCCGTCCCACCCACGAAGCCCGTGGTGATCTGGTTCCAGTAGTCGTCCCAGCCGTACTGCTCGATCGTGACCTGCACGTCGGTGCCGGACTCGTGGAAAGCTTCCGCGCACTCCTGGTAGGCGGGCAACTGGTTGGCGTCCCACAGCCAGTAGGAAATCTGCCCGCCGCTCCCCTCGGCCGTACTGTCATCGCCACCGCACGCGGCGACCACCAGAGGTATGGCCACCAGCCCGGCGGCGATTCGAACCGTTGTCTTCATCAGGTGGGTCCCTTCTTCGAAAGGCGTTCGAGAGTCTTATGGAGTCGTGTGACGTCACTTGCCTGCGGAGAAACCGATGGAGTTGACCACTCGGCGCCCCAGCACCGCGAACAGGACGACGATGGGCAAGGCCGCGATCAACGTGGCCGCCATCAGCCCGGCCCAGTCCGGGCTGCCTTGCGGGGTCTGGGAACGGAACACACCCAAGGCGACGGTCAGGACACGGACGCTCTCGTCCTGACCGACCAGCAACGGCCACATGTAGTCGTTCCAGGCGTTGATATAGGTGAGGATCGCCAGCGTCGTGATCGGCGCCGACGACATCGGGATGATGAGCCGGAAGAAGATACGGACATGCCCCGCGCCGTCGATCATCGCGGCTTCCTCGATCTCCCGGCTCAGACCAAGAAAGAACTGCCGGAGGAAGAAGATGGCGAACGGCGTCATGAGCAAGGTGGGCAGCACGATCCCGGCGAACGTGTTCAGCAGGCCGAGATCGCGAATGAGGATGAAGTTCGGCAGGGTCGTGAAGATCGGCGGCACCATCAACGCGGTGAGGAAGACGAAGAACACGCGGTCCCGGCCGGGCCAGCGCAGCCGCGCGAAGGAGTATGCCGCCATCGCGCAGAAGAACACCTGGCCCACCGTGACCACCGTGGCGACGATGATCGAGTTGCGCAGGTACAGCCAGAAGTTCACGCTGGCGCCGGAGCCGCCTTCGGCGAGCGCCTCCTGGGTCGTCGCCAGGCCGAGCACCCGCCGGAAGGCGCCGAGCGTGAAGTCGGCGGGCAGGAACGAGCCGGCCTCCGCGGCCAGCGAGCGGTTGTTGGACAGCGACGTGCGCAACATCCAGTAGAAGGGGAAGATCGTCACGATCAGCAGGACGACGAGCGCGGTCCAGGCCGCGACCCTCCCCCAGTTGATCTGGCGTCGGGTTACCGGCTCGGCGTCGTTGGCACGCGTCGCGCGGTCGGTGCCGGTCAGCACGGTCATGCGCTAAGCACCTCCTCTCATGACAGGTCGGATTCGCCGGCGCGCAGCATCTTCAGCTGCGCGATGGCGACGCCGCCGAGGATCAGGAACAGGACGACGGACATCGCGGCGGCGTAGCCGAAGTCGAAGCGCTCGAAGGCCAGCTCGAAGATGTAGAAGTAGATGACCCGGGTAGCGTTGACCGGCCCGCCCGACGTGGTCACGGCCACCGTGTCGAAGATCTGGAACGAACCGATGACGGTCAACACGAGCACCAGGGCCATGATCGGACGCAGCAGTGGCAGTGTGACCGACCAGAACGTCCGCCACTCCGACGCGCCGTCGATGGCCGACGCCTCGTAGACATACTTGGGAATCATCTGCAGCCCTGCGAAGATCAACAGCGCGGTGTACCCCATGTGCCGCCACACGTTGATCAGCGCGATCGTGGGAATCGCCCAGTTCTCGCTGCCGAAGAACGGGATACGCCCCAAACCCAACCAGTCGATCAGCTGGTTGACGATGCCCAGTTGGTAGTCGAGCACCCAGAACCAGACCAGCGCGACGATGACGTTGGCCACCAAGTACGGCAGCAGGACGAGCCCGCGGATGGCGACCGACGTGGTCAGCCGGTGCAGCAGGACTGCCATACCCAGGGCGACCACGGTCTGCACGCCGATGTTGATGACGACGTAGAGCATGGTGACCCGCAGCGAGTTCCAGAACAGCGGATCGTTGGCCAGCCGCTCGAAATTGTCGAAGCCGATGAACGAGGCCTCACCCAGCAGCGTGGAGTCGGTCAAGCTGAGGTAGAAGCCCCGCAGGGTCGGCCACAGATAGAACACGACGAACCCGGTGGCCGAGGGGATCAGGAAAGCGAGGGCGATTCGCAGGTCGCCGTAACGCCCCCTCTGCCCAGCCGCTCGCCCGCTCGCGATCTTCCCGGAGACCGTGTCCGCGCTCACGCCGTTTCACCTCCCCTCAACGAGGTGACCGTCGAGAGGATCGACCCGGACCGCCTCGATCAAGGCGAGCCGTTCGGGGTACAGCGTCGGCGCCTGCACCCCGGCGCGGGAGGCGACCAGGCCGGGTATCACGGCACCGTTCTCCCACCACGGAAGCGGCGAACGGGTCGGGCCGTCGATGCGATCGCCCGGTGGAAGCGGTGCGATCCGGTAACGCGCGGCCGGATCCAACCCGGGTAACCGGACAAGCCCCGTGGGTGCCTGCTCACTCGTGGCGAGCTGCGCCAGCGCATAGATCGCTCTGGAGCGGTCGGTGGCCACCACGCCGTGTACCAGGACCGCTGGGTCGAAATGGTCATCTCGCACCACGTCGCCGCTATGGAGCAGCTCCCGGATCCGCTTGTACAGATCCACCCAGTCCGCCAGTTCACGCAGTTCCTCCGGGGCGGCCGCGGTCAGATCCCACTCGATGCCGAAGTGGCCGAACAGTGCGGTCCCGGCCCGGAATCCCAAGGGGTGCCGGCGGCCGGTGGTGTGCGCCACCGTGGCGCCCACGTGTGCCCCGATCATGTCTGGGGGCACCAGCAGTGCGGTCCAGCGCTGGATCTGCTGCCGCTCGAGTGCGTCGTTACAGTCCGACGCCCAGATCCGATCGGTTCGCTCGAGGATGCCGAGATCAACCCGGCCGCCACCGGAGGAGCACGTCTCGATCTCGAGCCCCGGGTACCGGGCTTTGAGTTCGTCGATCAACCGGTAGGTGGCGAGCGTCTGCTGATGCACCGCGGGAGCACCGTCGGGCCGGTGGCCGGCGTCCACAAGATCCCGATTGTGATCCCACTTGAGGTATCCGATGGGATACTCGCTGAGTAGCGCATCCAACCGCTCCAGAATGTAGGCGTACGCACCTGGATCGCCGAGGTTGAGCACCTGCTGGTGCCTGGCTTCGGGAGGCAGCCGGTCCGCGGCCGCCATGATCCACTCCGGGTGGGACCGTGCCAGGTCTGAGTCCGGGTTGACCATCTCCGGCTCGACCCACAGGCCGAACTGCATGTCCAGCTTGGTGACGTGGTCGATCAGCGGGCGCAACCCGTCGGGCCAGACGTCGGCGTCCACGTACCAGTCGCCGAGGCCGGCACGGTCATCGCGACGGCCGCGGAACCAACCGTCGTCGAGCACGAAACGTTCCACCCCGACCTCGGCAGCCCGATCCGCAAGCTCGGTCAGCCGGTCCAGGTCGTGATCGAAGTAGACCGCCTCCCAAGTGTTCAACGTGACCGGCCTCGGCGCGCGCGCATGCCCAGGCAGTTGACGCAGGTGCCGATGGAATCGGCTCGACAGCTCGTCCAGCCCAGTGCCGTGCGAGCCATAGATCCACGGTGCGGTGTACCACTGCCCCGGCCCGAGCCGGACCTCGCCGGGAAGGAGCAACTCGCCCCCTGCCAGCACGGCGTCGCCGCCCGGAGTGCGCTCGGCCAGCACCCGGTGGTTTCCACTCCACGCGACGTGCATCGCCCAGACCTCGCCCGAACGGAACCCGAAGCCCTGCTCGCCGGCAGCCAGCAGAAGCGTCGCGTCGAGTCCGGTGCGGCCGCGACGGTTCTCCCGCAGGTAGGTTCCCGTCGTGAACCGCGACCGCTGCGGACTACGTTCTCGCAGGTGGCGGCCGGTCATGTCGAGAATCTCAGTCGCCGACGCCGGAACCGGAAGCGCCAGTGTCAACGCGTCGACCACATATACGTCGTCACCCGAGTTCTGTACGCTCGCCCGCATTCGGACCAGGCCGGCCGCGGTGATGCCGATCTCCAGTTTCAACCGGAGGCGGGCTGCGGTGTCGACCGCGTCGACGGTCACACCGCGAGCCATGTCAGAACTGTTCGGGTAGCGGTCCCTCTCGACGGACTCCACGGTGAAGAGCGCCGAAAAGGCCGCGCCGTCACGGTGGCCAGCGAGCCCCGGCGTTCCCATCCACCCGTAGGCCGGTTCGGGAAGTAGCCCCACGGGGACGTCGACGTCCACCGTGTTGTACACCTGCTGCGGCCGTCTGGCGAGCGCCACCGCGGACAGCTCTGCCGGACTGAGCTCACCCAGGTCGCCTCCCCAGTACACGACATGCGGCAGCCGATGCTCCAGGCACGACAGCAGCAGGCTCGTACCGCCCGCCCGGCAGTGGATCAGCTCGGCGTTTTCGTCAAGGGTCATGGATTCTCCCGGCGTGGCCTTCAAGTGCCGATTAGTTTTGCTACGGAACTTATACTTGTCAATAGTTCACCTGCCGGACATGTGCCGGCGAAATTAGATAGGGAAACGTGACCTGCGTCTCCGTAATATTTGTTGACTCAGAATTAAAGCGGACAGCTAGACTGTCGTCCCGACACGCGTGAGGAGGCTGCGATGAGAGCGGCGCGGCCGTTGTGGAACGGGCTCACGGATCCAGCCCGGTCGGTGGCACTGGAGGTCCTGTACCACGGACCCTTGTCACGCGCAGAGCTCGCCCGGCGGCTTTCCCTGTCGGCCGGGAGCCTCACCAGGTTGTCCAAACCGCTACTTGACATGGGCGTGCTGACCGAGATCGGCACACACGCCGAGAACCGCATCGGGCGCCCCGCCGTGTTGCTCGATGTCGTGCCGTCCTCACGTCACTTCATCGGCATCAAGTTGACCGGCGACGAGGCCCACGCCGTGCTCACCACGCTGCGGGCCGAAGTGGTCGCCAGTGACACAGCGGTGCTCACCAGCCACCGGCCGGAGGACGTCGTCGCGACGGCCCAGCGACTCGTCGATGATCTGGCAGGTCAAGTGGGTGGCGTCGCCGCGCTCGGCGTGAGTCTCGGGGGCAGCTCGGCGGACAACGCCATCGTCACGACGGCTCCATATCTCGAATGGAGCGACGTGCCGCTGGCCCAGTTGCTCACCGACCGGACCGGCCTCCCCGTCGTCATCGAGAACGACGTCGTGGCGGTGACGGAGGCCGAGCACTGGTTCGGCGCGGGCCGGCAGTGCGAGCGATTCGCCGTCATCACCATCGGTGTGGGCATCGGCTACGGTCTCGTGGTGCACGACCGGTTGGTTCTCAGCCCTGACATGGGCATCGGACTCGTTGGCCATCTGCCGCTCGATCCGATGGGCCCCCTGTGCCCCTCAGGCCACCGCGGCTGTTCGTACGCGATGTTGTCGATCGGGGCCATCTGCTCGTCGGTCTCGGTAGCACACAAGCGCCAGCTCTCGTACGACGAATGCCTCGACCTCGCGGAGTCGGGCGACCCCGCCGCTCGCCGGGTGGTCGATGACGCCGGGAGCGCGCTCGGCGAGATGGTCGCCCTCGTAGGCAATCTGACGATGCCACACAAAGTCATCATCGCCGGCGACGGCGTACGGCTTGCCCACGTCGCCCACGTCGCGATACAGCGCCGCATCGAACAACAACGCGACCCACAGGCGAGCCCGATCGAGATCGACGTCCGGGAGTTCGGCTTTCTCGAGTGGGCTCGAGGGGCGGCGGTCATCGCCATCCAGAAGTACGTGCTGGACGAGCTCTCGCAATGACCGGGGCCGACCGCTGAGGTCTCATCAGCTGGCCGGCCCCGCATCACGTCGTCGTCACTTCCGCGGGCGTCAACGGCGCGGAGAATCCTTGTAGAAGATGGTGCACAACCGGTCCTCGGCAGGGTCAGCGCTCAGGCTGGTGCCGAAGGCGAAACCGAGCCGGGCGGAGCCCAGATCACCGGGTTCGTCCAGCCACACACCCATCCCCTCTGGCTCCCGCCGGTGCAGCTCGTGACCGTCGATCGTGTGCACCCGCTGCTCCGTCTCGCCGGTGTGCCAGTTGACCCGGGTCAGGTGCACGTTGCCCTTCTCCTCCGGCGGGTTCGAGTCGCTGTAGATCTGCCCGTCCAGCAAGTACAGGTACTGTCCGAAGCTGGCGAATCCCTGGAAGACGGTGCCGATCAGCTCATCCGGCTGCGCGACATCGGCAATCGGTGTATACGACGGCCGAGCCTGCCGGACATGGCTGAGCCGGAACAGCGCATAGCGGAATCCGCCGTCTCGCCGGTAACGCATCACCAGAGTGTTGTAGGCGGGGTCGACGTTCACCGTCGTGCGATCGACCCCCGGCAACAACTCCCGCCGCTGCAGGCCCGGAGTCACGTCGGCGTCGATCACCCCGCCGTCTTCGAACGGGAAACGGACCAGCCGTGTTCCCCAGCCGTTGGCTCCCTCGGTGACGGCGTCGATCTCGGTCCACAAATGCACCGAGTCGCCGCTGCGTTCGACGCCGATGGCAACACCGTGGCCGAACCGCTTCAGATACATGTGCCCGAGTTTGTTGCCGGCCATGTCGAGTTTGGTCATCGTGAGGTCGCCACGAGCAGCGCGGCGCGCGTATTCCTCGTCACCGGGTTCGTCGCCCGGCAACGACGTGCCCGCCTGGGTGACCTGTACGACATAGACGTGCCCACCAACACTGTCGACCGCGAACGACTGCATGATCGTCCGGAAATCCCGCAGCCGCTGGTTGACGAAGAGCGGGCTGCCCGGCTCGTCGAGATCGAACCAGCTGGATACCGGCGGCTGGCCTCGGACGGCCGATGCGGGCGCAGCCGTCGCCCCCGCGGGCGCCGCCGTTGCTCCGAACGCGATCCCGGACACGGCGGCCGCGGCAGCACCTCCGATGCGGAACAGACGGCGACGGCTCATTGGTCCTTGTCCCGACGGGGCGGGCAGCTGACACTCAGCATCCGAGGCGCCGTCGTTCGAGTAGTCGGCATGCGGGCGGTTGGTCATAAACGCTCCTCAGCACGGCATCGATGAGAGGGAATCGCATGAATAGCGTTAACTTTAACTATTCAGATGGTTACAAACAAGATTCTTGTCGCGAAATTCTGGCGACATCTCACCGAACCACAGGCGCCCAAGTCGCGCCGAAACGGGCCTTAGTCACTGCTGACCTGGGCATCCTCCCGGTCACATGCGCCCAACGCTGGACGAATCAACGACCTCGCGGCACGCATCGCATATACCATGCCCACTGTTAACAAGACGACCACCCAGCCCAACCACTCGTGACTAAAGCGCGCTACGGCTGTAGAGTCCCGGACTACGGGTGCGCATGCCGCATCCAGCTCGCCCCACGATGTCTAGGAGCACCATGGTGAAAATCGGCCTGTCCCTTCCAACCGCCGGCCCGGACGCGTCGTCCGACGCGATCACCACGGTCGCCGAAGCCGCGGATCGTATCGGCCTCGACTCGCTCTGGTCGTTCGAACGGCTGCTCAGTCCCGTGGGCGAAGTCGACATGTTCGGGCGGAAGGGCCCGATGCCCGAGATCTACCACACTGTGTATTCGCCGCTGGAGACCCTGGCCTACGTGGCAGGCCGAACCAGCCGCGTGCGGCTGGGCACCAGTGTCATAGTCGCGCTCCTGCACAACCCGGTGGCTCTCGCCCGGAGTATGGCTACGCTCGACCAACTAAGCGGCGGCCGGCTCATCGCGGGCCTCGGCCAAGGATGGATGCCGCAGGAGTTCGACGCAGCCGGCGTGGACATGGCCCGGCAAGGCGCGGGCTTCGGTGAATTCATCGAGGCCATGCGCGCCGTCTGGGGCCCGGATCCCGTCAGTTTCGACGGCAAGTTCTACTCGATCACCCCGTCCAAAGTGAATCCCAAACCCGCGCAACCCGGCGGTCCCCCGATCATCGTCGGCGCCTCTACGCCAGCCTCGATTCGGCGCACCGCCCGGACGAAGCTGGGCTTGAATCCCCTCTGGTTCGGCTGGGAGAGCCTCGAAAGCTCCATCGGCGCCTTCCACACCGCCGCCCGCGATGCCGGCATCGATCCCGCGGAACTGCCGGTCGTCGTACGGGTCAACCAGCCGCTCAGCGCCGCGCCGGCCGAAGGCGACGCCACTCCTGTCGGCTCCCCGGATCAGGTCGCCGAGATCCTGCCCAGGCTGAAGAAACTCGGTGTCACCGAGATCTTCTGGCCGCTCGGCAGCGACATCGATCAGGGGCTGGGACTCATGGAGCGGCTGGTCGATCAGACCCGCTGACCGCGATAAACCCACTCAGTAGAGCGTGGCCTCTCGTGGGTCCCAATCCGCGGACAGCGGTTCCGGTCGTGCCACGTCCGAGCGAAGCGTCACGAATTCGCCGCTCTCGGCCGACGACGTCATGGCCGTCATCATCTCGAGCACATGCAGGGCCAAATCTCCCGATGCCCGGTGCGGCCGGCCGGCCCGGATGGCCCTCGCCATCTCGACCACGCCGGTTCCCCGCCCGAGAGTGGTTCCTGCTACCGGCAGGTCACGCCACTCGTCGGCGCCGGGTTCGAAGACCTTGAGCGCCCCGTCGAAGGATCCCGGGTTCGGCACGCTCAGAGTGCCTTCTGTGCCCGCGATCTCGACCAGCATCCGGCGTGCCGTGGTGTCGAAGCTGAACGTCGAAGACGCACTGGGTCCACTCGTGAACTCGATCAAAGCGTTGACGTGGGTGGGCACCTCGACGGCAAAACGCGTACCGGCTTTGGGTCCGGTAGCCACCACCCGTTCGGCCCGGGCTTGGCGCGCGGTGGCCGCGACCCGGCGGGCGGAGCCGAACAGCGAAACCAGCGCGGTCAGGTAATACGGCCCCATGTCGAACAGCGGGCCGGCGCCCCGCTGGAACAGGAACTCGGGGCTAGGGTGCCAGAGGTCGGGTCCGGCCGTTTGCATCGCGGTGGTCGCTGCCACAGGCGTCCCGATCACGCCACTGCCCACGGCCCGAACCGCCGACTGGATTCCGGCACCCAGGACGGTATCCGGCGCGCACCCTATCCGCAGTCCTTGTTCAGCTGCTTCGGCGACCAGCTTTTCGCCGTCTTCAACCTCTGTGACCAGGGGCTTCTCCCCGAACACATGCTTCCCAGCAGCCAATGCTGCCCGTGCGACCTCGCCATGTGCTGCCGGTATGGTCAGGTTGACGACGATCTCCACGTCGTCGCGGGCCAGAATAGACGCAGTGTCTCCGGCATGCGGCACGCCGAACTCTGCCGCGACGCCGGCGGCTCGGGCCACGTCCAGATCGGCCACGCCGACGACCACCACATCCGGACATTGCGTGAGATTCTTCAGGTAATCCTTGCTGATCACGCCCGATCCGACGATCGCCACACCAACTGGCCCGCTGCCTATCCCGCTGATCATTCCCGCCTCAACTCCCGCACTCACGACGAACCGCCCCAACTAGATGATCATCTAGTCGAGCGTGGCTAGATAGGTCAGGCTCCGCTCGAGCGCGTCGAGCACGTCCGTCTCGCATTTGTCGAACTCAACCACCCGCCATGCGTGCGGCGCCGCCGCCAGGTACTCCCCGACCGGGATCCTTCCTTCGCCGACGGCGACGTTCGGCTCGTCACGGACCACCGGCCCGTCTTTCACATGCAGCAGGCGTACCCGGTCCCCGTGCCGCTGGAGCAGAGCCGGGACATCGGCTCCGCCGACGGCGGCCCAGTACGTGTCGATCTCGAGGAAGATGTCAGGTGTCAGCAGGTCGGCGAGCACGTCGAGCGCATGCCGGCCGTCGAACATGGACTCCAGCTCGTGTTCGTGATTGTGGTAACCGAGCTCCAGCCCGTGGGCGGCAGCACGTTCGGAGAGGTCGTTGAGAACGTCGGCCACCCGCTTCAGGCCGTCGCCCGTGGTGAACTCCTCCTTGGGGATGCCACCGGGAACGATGACCAACGACGTGCCGAGAGTGCTCACCGCGTCGAACACCTCGGAAGCGTCCGCACCCCGCACCAACTCTGAAGCATGCGTTGCACACACCTGCAATCCGAGATCGTCGGCTACGGTGCGGAACCCCGACGGGTCATCTCTCGGGGCGAACGGCTCGACCGCGCCGTAACCTGTCTCGGCCAAGCGGCTCAGCACCCGATCCCTGTCCTTGGTGATGTGGTCACGTACCGAGTAGAGCTGGACCGCCAACGGCGTGGACATGCGATGGACCTCCTACGAGAGCCGCCGATCCGTGTTGATCATGGGCGGATGTCGGGTGTTCGACCTTGTTTAGGTCACATCTGCCCATGATCAACTGGACGACAGGGGCGACGAGTTGGACGAAAGGGGCGGACGACGGGATCGGCCAGGGGTTTGAGGATGTGACGGGTGAGTGGGAACGAGCCGGGTCAGGCGGGAGTCAGGAGCAACTCAGGAGTCGGAGGAGAACGCGGCGTCGAAAGCATCGGTCGGTGCGTCGAACAGCTGTGCACGGATGTACTGAATGGCTTCGGCCGCACCGCGGAGCCGATCCATGCCCGCGTCTTCCCACTCGATGGAGATCGGGCCGTCGTAGCCAATCGAGTTCAGCATCCGGAATGCCTGTTCCCACGGGACGTCGCCGTGCCCGGTGGAGACGAAGTCCCAGCCCCGCCGCGGGTCCGCCCAGGCCAGGTGCGACCCGAGGCGACCGTTGCGGCCGTTGCCGACCTGGAGCTTGGTGTCCTTGCAATCCACGTGGTAGATCCGGTCCCGGAAATCCCACAAGAACCCGACCGGGTCGATGTCCTGCCACACCATGTGACTGGGATCCCAGTTCAGCCCGAAAGCCTCCCGGTGCCCGATCGCCTCCAGCGTGCGCACCGTAGACCAGTAGTCGTAAGCGATCTCCGACGGATGCACCTCGTGGGCAAACCGCACCCCCACCTCATCGAAGACATCCAGGATCGGATTCCACCGATCAGCGAAATCCTGATAACCAGCATCAATCACCTCCTGCGACACCGGCGGGAACATCGCCACATACTTCCAGATCGCCGACCCGGTGAACCCCACCACCGTGTCCACCCCGAGTTTCGCCGCCGCCCGGGCCGTGTGCTTCATCTCCTCAGCCGCCCGCCGCCGCACCCCCTCAGCCTCGCCGTCGCCCCAGATCCGGTCCGGAAGAATGCCACGGTGCCGGATATCGATCGGGTCGTCACACACCGCCTGACCCTTGAGATGATTCGAGATGGCCCAGACCTTCAACCCATACTTCTCCAGGATGTCCAGGCGCGAGCGGACATAGGAATCGTCCTCCACCGCCTGCCACACATCCATATGGTCACCCCAGCAGGCGATCTCCAACCCGTCGTACCCCCACTCCGACGCCAGCCGGGCCACCTCCTCGAACGGCAAATCTGCCCACTGCCCAGTGAACAGAGTGATCGGTCGGCTCATGCTCGCTCCCTCATTCGGACGTCTTGCGGACCGCACGGTGAGTATCCCCGTCCTCGGCTACCGCGCGCCCACTAATGTCTGATGGCCAAGCATAAGTTGCTTTATAGTCGTCATCTAGAGGGTATGCCGATCAAATCCGGCCTCACGCACACATCGCGGTTTAGTGTTTGACTGGGATTGACGTGCGAAACCTGCCGGAGATCAAACATCGCCCATCAGCCCACCCAGGCCGGGCGGAGGAGGAAAGTTCGATGTGGGATCCATCGAGCGACGACGCAACCGGCTCCAACGCCCGCACCGCTGTTCGCCGGCAGGATGTCCATCCGGCTGGCCCCGACCTGACCGAACCCCCCGGTGTGGCAAAAACGACCCGCCCCGCACCCGAGGCCGCATGGGCTGATCCGCGCTTCGGCGTCGGCGCACTCTTCCAGCTCCTGCGCGACGGGCGTCCGCGGACACGCGCCCAGTTGGCGGGTGAGACCGGCCTCGCCCGGTCGACCATCACCCAGCGCGTCGACGCGCTACTCGCAGCCAACCTGATCAGCCCTGCGGACAAGGCCGCCTCAAGCGGCGGCCGCCCACCCACGCAGTTCGTGTTCAACCCGGAAGCGCGGATCGTCCTCGCCGCCGACATCGGCGCCACCCATGTCCGTCTCGCCGTCACCGATCTCGCGGGCGCGCTGCTCACCGAGACCGGCGTCGACCTGCCCGTCGCGGCCGGACCCGAGCAGGTCCTGGCCTGGGTGGTCGAGCACGGACGGCAGCTGATCAAAGACACCGGGCGTTCCTCAACCGGTTTGGCCGGTATCGGTGTGGGTCTGCCCGGTCCGGTGGAGCACTCGACCGGACGCCCCGTCAGCCCGCCGATCATGCCCGGCTGGGACGGGTTCGACGTCGCGGGGTTACTCGAAGAACAGCTCGGCACGGTGGCTTTGGTGGACAACGACGTCAACATCATGGCTCTGGGCGAGCATTTCTCTCACTGGCGAGACGCACCCCACCTGATGTTCGTCAAGGTGGCCACCGGCATCGGATGCGGCCTCATCAGCCATGGGCACCTGCATCGCGGCGCACAGGGAGCGGCCGGTGACCTCGGGCACGTTCAGGTTCCACGCCACTCCGAGTCCGACGAGGCGGTGTGGACCGGTTTGGGAGACGATACCCCCTGTCACTGCGGCAACACGGGATGCCTCGAAGCTGTGGCCAGCGGCACGGCCGTGGCCACGGCACTACGCGAGCATGGCTTGGATGCCACGAGCAGCCGCGAGGTCGTCGCTCTGGCCCGCGGTGGTTCGTTCGAGGCGCTTCAGCTGTTGCGGCAGGCCGGGCGCGACATCGGTGGTGTGCTGGCAGCCGCGGTCAGCCTGTTCAATCCGTCGGTGATCGTCGTCGGCGGCTCGCTGTCCCAGGCTGGCGAGCACCTGATCGCAGGTGTCCGGGAAGTCGTCTACCGGCGTTCATTGCCGCTGGCCACGCAGCATCTGCGGATCGTGCAGTCACGGACCGGGGAACGCGCGGGCATCGTCGGAGCCGCGGTCATGGTGATCGATCACGCGCTCTCCCCCGGCCAGATCAACACCTTCGCCAACGCCTGACCTTCTCTCAACAGCCTCGCAAGGCATCGCCGCGTGTTGCGGGGTGGCCCCCGTTCCCGCCCGCCCACCCTCGGTGATCGTCAGGGAAATATGGCCGCGATTCGGTGATCGTCAGTACGTTGTGGTTGCTGAGCAACCGCCACAACGTACTGACGATCACCTCATAGCGACCACAACGTACTGACGATCACCCGGGAGGGAGAGGGGGTACAGGTACAGGTACAGGTACAGGTACAGGTACAGGTACAGGTACAGGTACAGGTGTCGTCAGCCTCTCCGTTGCCGGTCGCCCGCATCCGTTGCCGGGCTAGGCCTCGCGGGCGGGGCTAGGCCTCCCGGTCGGGCTAGGCCGCCCCGTCTTGCGTGCGACCAGGGGCATCCGCCACGGGCACCCGACGCTTGGCCGCCGGGTAACGGATCCGCTCGATCATCTCGGTGAGTTCCGCCGAGGGCGGCGCCGTCAGCTTCGACACCACGATCGCGACGGTGAAGTTCACCAACGCGCCGATCGCGCCGATACCCTCCGGGCTGATATCGAAAATGTGGTCGTTCGCCTGTGTGCCGAACACTTCGAGCGTGTACACCATGTACGTGATGGTCAGCAGCAGACCCGCGATCATGCCCGACGCCGCCCCGGTAGCGTTGCACCGCTTCCAGAAGATGCCGAGTATCAGCGCTGGGAAGAAGCTCGCCGCCGCGAGACCGAAGGCAAAGGCGACCACTTGCGCAACGAACGCCGGCGGGTTCATTCCCGCGATCACGGCGATGCCGACCGCTCCCGCCATGGCGATCCGCCCGACCAGCAGCCGCTCCCGGTCGTTCGCGGTCTTGCGTATCCGGCGGAAGTAGAAGTCGTGCGACACCGACGACGAGATCACCAGCAACAGACCGGCCGCTGTGGACATCGCGGCGGCCATGCCGCCGGCGGCGACCAAGCCGACAATCGGTGCCGGGAGCCCGGCGATCTCCGGTGATGCAAGGACCAGAATGTCGTTGTTGACGATGAGATCCGCACCGGAGGCCGCGTTGTTGCCGACCGACTGGATGACTTCGGCGTCGTCGGCGATGGTGACCAGCCCGGTCGCCGCCCAGTTCTCGATCCATTGCGGCAGTTCGGCCACCGGGGTGTTGTTCACGCCCTCGAGAAGGTTGAACTTGGTGAACGCGCCGACCGCGGGGGCGGTTGTGTACAGAAGCGCGATGAAGAACAGGGCCCAGAACGCCGAGTAACGTGCCCCCCGGACCGTCTTCGTGGTGTAGAACCGGATGATCACGTGCGGCAGTCCGGCCGTACCGATCATCAGCGCCATCGTCACCAGGAAGATGTCAATCTGCGGCCGTTCAGTGAACGCCTGGGTGTACTCGTTCATGCCGAGTTCGGTGCCGAGCGAGTTCAGCGAGTCGAGCACCTGCCCGAACGACACCTGCGGCACCGGAATACCAGTGATCGTCTGAGCCACCGCCACGGCCGGAATCAGGTAGGCGGTGATCAGCACGGTGTACTGGGCGACCTGCGTCCACGTGATGCCCTTCATCCCGCCCAGCACGGCGTAGATGAAGATGATGGCCGCAGCGATGGCCACGCCGCCGTTGATGCCGATGTTCAGGAAGCGGCTGAAGACGATACCGCCACCGTTCATCTGACCGACGACATAGGTGAACGAGATGATGATCGCCGCGCCGGCGGCGATGGTGCGGACGAGCTCGGAATACCGGTCGCCGACGAACTCCGGGACGGTGAACTTCCCCCACTTGCGCAGATATGGCGCAAGCAGCAAAGCCAGCAGCACGTAGCCGCCGGTCCAGCCCATCAGGTAGATAGACCCGTCGGATCCGAGGAACGCGATCAGACCGGCCATGGATATGAACGACGCGGCCGACATCCAGTCAGCGGCGACGGCCGCGCCGTTCGCCACGGTGGGGATGCCGTGGCCTGCGACATAGAAGCCTTCTGTCTCCTTCACCCGGCTGCGCCAGGCGATCATGATGTACGTGCCGAAGGACAGGACGATGAAGACTGTGGTCCAGGCCTGAATCTCGCTCACTGCCGTCCCCCTTCAACGTCGCCGTCGACATCCGTGTGAATGACACCCGCACTCGCAACAGCGCCGTCGTCGTCGGCGCCGTTCTCGTCCACACCGAACTCCTTGTCGAGCCGGTCCATCCGCAGCGCGTAGACGAGGATCAAGACAACGAACGTGTAGATCGATCCCTGCTGGGCGAACCAGAACCCAAGGGGGTAGTCGAAGAAGGTGAACTCGTTCAGTTGCTCGACGAAGAGGATCCCGCATCCGAAGGACACGGCGAACCAGATGAAGAGCAAGATGGCCATCAGCCGCAGGTTTCGGCGCCAGTAGAGGCGTCGCCAATCATCAGGCGCTTGCGGTGGACCATCCTTCCCGGCTAGCTCCGTTTGTGTCACGTCCGAGCTCCCTTCATTGAGGCGCCGGAATTCGTTGAGACCGGAAAATTGCTGAGACCTTTGGCACAACGCCGACGGCGCACCCACCGGCGGTGGTAGACATAAGGAATCGCCCCGGCCTCCAGCGCGGCAAGGCCCACCCGGACGAGCGGCCGGTTTCGGCTTTCGAACGGTCCGAGCGGGGCCGGCGGAGGGCACGCTCCCGCAGCGCTCGCCGCTCATCAGCGCTGACACACCACTCGCCGGGGCATACCGACCTCTGGCGGATGAACACTGCCGCCCGGGGTAAACGCCGGGTTAAGCTCCGAGAACATCCAGTTACATCGCCTGCGTAGGCGGTGGGCCGCTGTCGACTGCGGCCACCGACGCTCGACGGAAATGCCCGGGAGGCCCCGAGTGACTGCCACTGCCAGTACCACCGTCGCCCGCCGCCGGATCATGCACGTCGGTAGCGCGCCTATGCTGTTCGGCGGCCTGCTCGTCGCTATCGGCTCGCTGCTGCCGTGGGTCCAGACTCCGGCCGGCAGTCTGTCCGGTACCGTCGGTGCCGGCTTGTGGACGCTGTGTATGGGCACCATCGCCCTCGCCGGTGCGCTGCTGCCGTACCGCCGCGTAGCGCTGGCGCATGCACTGGTCCCCGGCGTCGTCGCCGGCTTCTTCGTGTTCTGGCAGCTGGCGAGGCTCATCGAGCTGTCCGCGGCCACCGACACCTGGGGCAAACTGTTGCCCGGTATCGGCCTGGTGATGGTGGGCGGCGGCGCCGTCCTGCTCGTCCGGGCCGCCATCCGCATCTGGAAAAGTGCCTGATTAGGCCCGTCGGCGCTAGAGTGCCCTGCGTGGCACGGCGCTGGCGAAAGACGCGGCGGCCGTCGTCGTCCGCGGACGACGGCCCGCTTCACGACGCTGACCAGGCGCGGCGTTGGGTTTTCGACTCTCCCGACGAGTACGACATGCCGGCCGAGGTCGACGCGACGGTGCGCACCCTGCGCCGGGTGGCCATCGGCCACTGCGCGGTCTTCCTGGGCGTGGTGCTGCTGGTCCCATTCCTCACGCTCGCGCTGGACTGGTGGTCCGAGGGCAGGCTGCTGGGTGGTATGAGCCCGAATTTCGCGATGGCCGCGTTCGGACTTTACGTCTTCTTCTTCGTGATCTCGGTGGCCGCTGCCCGGCTCTCGAACGCCGTCGAGGATCGCATGCTCGGTGGTTCGTCGGACAACGACGGAGCCTCGCCGTGATCACCGCCAGCGTGATAGTCCTCGTCGCGCTGCTGATCACGGTTGTCGTCGTCGGCATCTTCATTCAGCCGAGGCGGGCCTCGACGCTCGATTTCTACCTCGCCGGACAACGCGTCGGGGTAGTCACCAACGCGTGCGCCATCTGCGGCGACTACTTCTCGGCGGCATCCTTCCTCGGCGTCGCCGCCGCCGTCTACGTCTCCGGGCTCGACGGCGTCTGGTACGCCACCGGTTTCGCCGCCGGATTCATCCCGGTTCTGTTGTTCGTCGCCGCTCCGCTGCGCCGGTTCGGCGAGTTTTCGATCCCGGATTTCCTGGCCCGGCGGCTGCAGTCATCCCGGGTACGGCTCACCGCCGTCACCGTCGTTCAGCTGATCATCCTCTCCTACCTGGTACCGCAAGCCGTAGGCAGCGGCATCACCTGGGAGCTGCTGGTCGGCAGTGGGATCGCCGGGCTGTCGCCCTACGCCACCGGTGTGCTCATCTCGACGACGCTGATCACCGCGTTGGTGACACTCGGCGGGATGCGCGGCACCACGTGGACGCAGGCCGTGCAGTTCCTCCTGCTGCTCGCCGCGTTCGTCTGGCTGGCCATCGCCGTTCTCGGATCCGGGTTCAACTATCCCGACGCCGTGTCCGAGCTGAGCACCGAGCCGCTCACCAACCCGTCGCTCGTCGGCGGCGAATGGCAGCTGGAAGCCGAACCCAACCGGCTCAACGACGATCAGCCGATCTATTTCGCCGAGCCCGGAGGCCGCTACGGCCACCTCGGACAGTTCGCACTCATCATGACGCTGGTCATGGGCACCGCCGGGCTGCCGCACATCATGAACCGCTACTTCACCAGCCCCACCGGCACCGCAGCGCGGATGACCACGGTGTGGGTCCTGGGCATGGCTGGCCTCTTCTACGCCCTGGCGGTCCTGCTCGGCACCGCCGCCCGCTCGCTGATCCAGGCCGCGGCGCCCGAGGAGCCCTGGCTCGACGACCTCACCGTCGACGGCGTCCTACGGGTTCCGGAACACGCGCTGCTGGTGCTCGGCCGCCTCTACGGCGGCGAGGCCGGACTCGGGTTCGTCGCCACCGGCGCGCTGATCGCTGTGCTGTCCACGATCGCCGGACTCCTGCTCGCTTCGGCGGCGTCGTGGGGACACGATGTCTATGAGCGGCACATCAACCCGCGCGCCACCCAGGGTCAGGCGCTCTGGGCTGGTCGCGCCGCCGTGCTCGTCGTCGCTCTGCTGTCCGCGCTGCTCGCGCTCGGGTTGCGGCCGGACACCATGACCGCGCTACTGCCATCCATCGTCGCCACCATGGTCACCTGGGCCTTCGCACTGGCCGGTTCGGCGCTCACCCCGGTCTTCATCCTCACCATCTGGTGGCGTGGGACGACGGCGCCGGGTGCGGTAGCCGGCATGATCACCGGCGCGATCGCGGCCATCACCATGTTCGCCACCGGGACCGTCGTTGGCGGTCGCGGGATCGGCGAGATGCTAATGACGCCGACGATCCTCGCCGCGCCGCTGGCGGCGCTGGTCACCATCGTGGTCTCGCTGCGCACCCGGCCGCCGGCCGACCTCGATCAGCTGTGGCTCAAGCTGCACGGCACCGCTGCTGACCGCCAGGCCGAGAGGCTGGCCCGGCTTACCATCGACGGCGTGAGCGGCCCTCAGAAGGAGCAGCCATGAGCAACGGCAGCCTTCCCCTTGCCGGGGCTGTCACGTTGAACTGGGCCGTCGTCTACCTGGTCACACAGGTGATCGCCGACCCGCCGCTCGGCGTTGGCCCGACGCTGCTGGCGGGTGTCGGGCTCAGCATCGTACTGACCGTGGGCTACCCGTCCGCCCTGCGCGGGCTGCGTAGCGCGCGTAGTACCCGCAGCGCCCGCCGTCAGCCCGGCAGGCACGGACGCACCATCGCTGCCGTGGGCCGGTCCATCCCGCTGCGCTCGGGCCTCACCGTTGAGGCCGCGCATCGTACGGCTCAGCTGCTGCATCCGTTGCTCGGCGGCGATTCCGTGGCGATCACCGACAGCGACCAGGTGCTGGCGTTCGTCGGCCCCGGATCGGACCATCACACGGTGGGCGATCCGCCGCAGACCGAGTCGTCGGCCCGAGTCCTGGCCAGCGGCAAGACCGCCGTCGTGCGCAAGCAGTCCAAGCTGGGCTGCCCCGAACTGGGCTGCCCGCTGCAGACGGCCGTCGTCGCTCCGCTCACCAACGGCAAGCGCGTCGTCGGGACCCTGAAGGTCTACCGGCTCGACGACAATCCGCCGCATCGAAGCCTGGTGGAGGGTCTGGCGGGGATCTTGTCCTTGCATCTGGAGCTCGCCGAGTTCGACCGCGAGCGCAAACTGGCCGTTGACGCCAAGCTCGACGCCTTGCGCGCCCAAATCAACCCACATTTCCTGTTCAACACGCTGAACACCATCACGTCCAAGGCGCGAACCGACCCCGAGGAGGCGCGACAGCTTCTGCTCCGGCTATCCGATTTCTTCCGATACGCAGTGCGGCAGGAGGGGCACTTCGCGGAGTTCAGCCAGGAGTATTTCTTCGTGCGCACGTACTTGTCTCTGGAGCAAGCCCGCTATGGCGACCGGCTACGCGTACGCTACGACGTCGACCCGCAGGTGCTCACCGCACACGTCCCAGTGCTCACCATCCAGCCGCTGGTGGAAAACGCCGTCAAACATGGGCTGGCGGACAAGGTCGACGGCGGGACGGTGACGCTGAAGGCCCGGGTGGACCCGCTGACGCGCACGACGTCGATCCGCGTCGCCGACGACGGCGTCGGGATGGCCAAGGACGTACTCGAAGAACTCACCGGCGGTGCGAGTGCCGCCAACGACGGCGTTGCCCAGGGTGGCGTCGCCAAAGGCGGCGTTGGCCTGCCGAACATCTCCGCACGGTTGGCGGCCCTGTACGGAGACCGCTATCGTCTCGACATCCAGTCCGACGAGGGTGAAGGCACCGTCGTCGACCTGCGAATTCCGTTGGGGTGACCAGCTGACGTGCCTGCCCGCTGTTTGATCGTCGACGACGAGGCTCCAGCCCGTGCGGAGCTGCGCTACCTGCTGACCCAGTTCGACCAGGTGCAGGTCGTAGGCGAGGCGACCAACGCCGAAGAGGCTCTGACACTCCTGCGTTCGTTGAGCTACGACCTCGTACTACTCGACATCCGGATGCCTGGCGGCACCGGCCTCGAGGTTGCCGCGGCGCTGCGCGATTCCCCCAACCCTCCGAAGATCATCTTCACCACGGCGTATCCGGACCACGCCGTTGACGCGTTCGACCTCGAGGCCGTGGACTACCTGGTCAAGCCGTTCGACGCCGAACGGCTCGGCCGGGCCCTGGACCGGGCGCTGTCGAATCCGCCTGAGGACTCCGAGCCGGATCAACCTCCACCCTCCGGTGCGCGCCAATCGGATCCGCTGGGCCGGATCCCGGTGCAGCACGGCGACCGGACGGTTCTGGTCGACGAGTCGTCGATCGTTTACGCCACGGCGGCCCGCGGCTACTCCTACCTGCAGCTCGCCAACGAGCGGGTGCTGGTCAGCTTCTCACTCAACGAGCTCGAGCGGCGGCTCGGACGCTACTTCTTCCGTGCGCACCGGTCTCATCTGGTCAACCTGGACCATGTCCGCGAATTGATACCGGATTTCAAGGGCGCGCTGGTGCTCGTCATGAACGACGAACGGCGCAGCCGGGTGGAGGTCTCGCGCCGCAAGACCCGCGAGCTGCGCCGTCTGCTCGGCATGTGAACCTCGGGCGCTGCCGGCTCCGGATCGTCGTCGCCGGTCAGGTGCCGGCATCAAGGCGCTGTTGCACCTCGTCCGGGGTCAGGTTCTCGGTTCGCCGGGAGACGATCCACTGGAAGCCGAACGGGTCTTGGACCCGGCCCTGCCGCATTCCGTACGGCATGTCCCCGACCGGGAAGACGACACTCGCACCTGCCTCCTGCATCGCCGTCGCGACCGCGTCGGGATCGTCGACGTTCAGCGTCAGGATGATCGGTGACCCGCCAATGGTGATAGCCGCCTTGTCGACACCGTCCTCGTCCTTGACGCTGATCGACGCATTGCCGATCCGCAGCTCGGAGAAGACGACTGAGCCGCCTGGCGCGGCATATCGGACGGTCAGCTCCGCGCCGAGGGTCTTCTGGTAGAACTCGATCGCGTGGTCAGCGCCGGCGACGACCAGCTTGGGTACAACGGTCGATTCACTCATGGGTCCAGGATGCGTCGTCGGAACGTCGTCGTGATTGGAATTTCTTGCATCCCACCGCGCTGACGACCGCGACTTCAATACCGCGAGGTTTCATTCAGCGCCGGAGACGGCTTTGAACACGACCTCGCGGTATTGAAGTGCGGAACGACGACGCCCTTCGCGGCGGTCCGCCGGCCGACACCTACGGGCCGAGCGGGATGTGGTTCTGCTCGCCCGGAGCCCGCGGACGGTACTGACCTGGCGTCACGCCGGTCAGGGCACGGAACTCGTTGATCATGTGTGCTTGATCGAAGTAGCCGTGATCAGCAGCGACGGCGGCCCAGTCTTGCTCGGTCTCGCCGCGTAACCCGCCGAGGACCCGTTGCAGTCGCCTGATCCGGGCGAACGGCTTCGGGTTGAGCCCGACAGCCGCCCGGAACCGGCGGGTGAACGTCGACGGTGTCATACCCAGCCGGTCCACGACGGCGCCGATGGTCGCGCCCTGCCCCAACGCGCCGATCGCGTAACCCATGCCGTCGCGGGGCGCCGGTGTGCTCCGGCGGCTCGGGGGTGGAAACCGATCGAGCCTCGGCATCAGCTCCGGCCGGATCACCCGGGCCAGCAGCAGCCTCTCCAGAGTCCGCAGCATGGCCTCGGGGGTGGGCTGTTCCAACAGGCGTTCGCGTAGCGAGGCACCGTCGCGGCCCCAAAGGGTGTCGAGGCCGATCACCGGCTCCACCAGGGCGTCGGCCGGCGGGTGGAAGAACGGCGCCACACCACCGGGACGGAATGCCACACCGACGCTGGCTCGCTGGTCCGCGGTGTCGATGCCGACCGGATGCGCGATGGCGCCGCAGAGCCCGCTGCCGCGAGTCGAGTGCATGGTGGCGAGACCGTCGCCGTCGTACCAGCGCAAGACGTCGGCGCCGAGGTTGACGACGATCTGCATGGACCCGTTGGGCACGGCCCGCTCCCGGCCAGGCGGCAGCGGCTCATCGACGTACCAGAGGACGTCGACGAACGGCGCTAGAGCCGGCGCCGGCTCACGCATCAGGGTCACCATGGCAGTTCCGAGCCTACGCCCGATTGGTGACATGCCCCGCACGCCGTGGCTGGTCTCGTCGTCCCACGCATCAGCGATGCCGATCCGGCGTTGATGTGGCGCGGACGTAGCGCTGGTGGCGGATGTGGCGCCCCTCTTGTGGGGGGCTCCGCCCTCGGTGATCGTCAGTACGCTGTGGTCGTGCTCAGGTGATCGACAGTGCGCTGTGGCCGCGACTCAACGACCACAGCGTACTGACGATCACCGATACGGGAGCGTGCGTCGACGGCTAGCGCGCGGCTGTGCCCTCGGTGTAGTCGTCGTCAGACTTGACCCAGCTCATGAGCTGGCGCAGCTCACGGCCGGTGGCCTCGATGGGGTGCGACTCACCCTCGGCGCGCAGGCGCTTGAACTCCGGCGCACCCGCATCCTGGTCGGCGATGAAGCCGGCCGCCCAGGAGCCGTCCTGGATCGCGGTGAGAGCGTCGCGCATCCGCTGCTTCACCGACTCGTCGATCACCTTCGGGCCGGTGGTGTAGTCGCCGTACTCGGCGGTGTCGGAGACGGACCAGCGTTGCTTGGCGATGCCGCCTTCGTACATGAGGTCGACGATCAGCTTGAGTTCGTGCAGCACCTCGAAGTAGGCGACCTCGGGCTGGTAGCCCGCCTCGGTCATGACCTCGAAGCCGCTCTGGATGAGCCGCGACACGCCACCGCACAGCACGGTCTGCTCGCCGAACAGGTCGGTCTCGGTCTCCTCGGTGAAGGTGGTCTTGATGCCTCCGGCCCGCAAACCACCGAGTGCCTTCGCGTAGGCGAGAGTCAGCGGCCAGGCGCTGCCGGTGGCGTCCTGCTCGACGGCGACGAGCACCGGCACCCCGCGGCCGTCGACGAACTCGCGACGTACCAGGTGGCCGGGGCCCTTCGGCGCGACCATGGCGACGTCGACGCCGGCCGGGGGCTTGATGTACCCGAACCGGATGTTGAAGCCGTGGCCGAAGAAGAGCGCGTCGCCATCCTGCAGGTTGGGCTCGATGTCCTCGGTGTAGATGTGCCGCTGAACGTGGTCCGGCGCGAGGATCATGATCAGGTCGGCTTCCGCGGCAGCCTCCGCGGGGGTGACCACGCGCAGGCCCTCCTCCTCGGCCTTGGCGCGGCTCTTCGATCCTTCTTTCAGGCCGACGCGGACATCGACGCCGGAATCACGCAGGCTCAGCGCGTGGGCGTGCCCTTGGCTGCCATAGCCGATGACGGCGACCACCCGGCCCTGGATCACGGACATGTCGGCGTCATTGTCGTAGAACATCTCAGCCACTTTGGGCTTCTCCTTCACTCTGGGTTTGGTGCACGTCTTCCGATGATCGTGAGCGCTTCCACGCCCTCGCACCAGGTGATCGTGTGCGGCATCAGGTCGCTATAGCGACACGAATGCGCTCACGATCACCACCTCCGAGGGCTCAGATCGGATCACGATCACGATTTGTTAGGCGGTGCGTTCGAGGCGATCGAGCGGGCGCAGCGTGCGATCGGTGATGGACCGTGCACCGCGCCCAACAGCCACCACGCCGGATTGTACGAGCTCACGGATCCCGTACGGTTCGAGGACCCGGAGGAACGCGTCGAGTTTGTCGGGCGACCCGGTTGCCTCGATGGTCACGGCGTCGGTGGCGACGTCCACCACCTTCGCCCGGAACAGCTCCACGGTCTGCAGGATGTGCGGCCGGGTTTCGTTGTCGGTGCGAACCTTCAGCAACAGCAGTTCCCGCTGGACCGAGGCCGTGGAGTCCAGCTCCACGATCTTGATGACGTTCACCAGCTTGTTCAGCTGTTTCGTCACCTGTTCCAGCGGCGAGTCCTCGACATCGACGACGACGGTCATCCGCGACACCGCTGGATACTCGGTGGGGCCCACCGCCAGCGAGTCGATGTTGAATCCTCGCCGCGAGAACAACGACGCGATCCGCGCCAGCACGCCGGGCTTGTTCTCGACCAGCACCGACAGCGTATGTTTGCTCACTCTTCTTCACTCCTGTCCCAAACGGGCGCCATCCCCCGCGCGATCTGGATCTCGTCGTTGCTGGTACCGGCCGCCACCATCGGCCACACCATGGCGTCGCGGTGGACACCGAAGTCGACCACCACCGGACGGTCGTCGACCGCCATGGCCTTCTCGATCGTGGCGTCCACGTCTTCGGCGGTGTCACACCGCAGGCCCACGCAGCCGTAGGCCTCGGCGAGCTTGGCGAAGTCGGGGATGCGCTGGCTGTGCAGGTCGGTGTTGGAGTAGCGGGCGTTGTAGAACAGCGTCTGCCACTGCCGGACCATGCCCAGGCTGGCGTTGTTGATCACGGCGACCTTGATCGGGATTCCTTCGATCGCGCACGTGGCCAGCTCCTGGTTGGTCATCTGGAAGCAGCCGTCGCCGTCGATGGCCCACACCGTGGAGTCCGGTTTGCCGACCTGGGCGCCCATCGCGGCCGGCACCGCGAAGCCCATGGTGCCGAGTCCGCCGGAGTTGAGCCACGTGCCTGGGTTCTCGTATGAGATGAACTGCGATGCCCACATCTGGTGCTGTCCGACACCGGCGACGTACAGGGCGTCCGGCCCGGCGATCTGGCCCAGCCGCTGGATGACGTGCTGCGGTGAGAGCGAGCCGTCGTCCGGCGCGGTGAACCCGAGCGGGTACCGCTCGAGCCACTGGCCGAGCTGACTCCACCAGCCGGCGTAGTCGCCCTGCCGGCCCGCCGCGTGCTCGGCGCGCACCGCGGCGATGAGATCGGTGATGACCTCCTTGCAGTCGCCCACGATAGGCACGTCGGCGACCCGGTTCTTGGAGATCTCGGCGGGGTCGATGTCAGCGTGCACGACGGTGGCTCCGGGCGCGAAGGACGACAACTTGCCCGTCACGCGATCGTCGAACCGGGCGCCCAGGGCGATGATCAGATCCGACTTCTGCAACGAGGTGACGGCGGCGACGGTGCCATGCATGCCGGGCATACCCAGATGCTGCGGGTGACTATCGGGGAACGCACCCCGGGCCGTCAGCGTCGTGACGACGGGAAGCCCGGACAGTTCGGCCAGCTGGCGCAACTCCGCCCATGCCTTGGCCCGCAGCACACCGCCACCGACGTACAACACCGGCCGCTTCGAGGTCACGATCAGCCGGGCCGCCTCGCGAATCTGCTTGGCGTGCGGGCGTGTCGTCGGATGATATCCGGGCATGTCGAGCATCGCCGGCCACTCGAATTCGGTGGTCGCCTGCATGGCATCCTTCGCGACGTCCACCAGTACCGGGCCGGGCCGGCCGGTGGAAGCGACGTGGAACGCCTCGGCCACCGTGCGGGGAATCTCGGCCGGATCGGTCACCAGGTAGTTGTGCTTGGTGATCGGCATGGTGATACCGCGGATGTCGGCTTCCTGGAAGGCGTCGGTCCCGATGGCCGCGCTGGCCACCTGACCGGTGATCGCCACCATGGGAACGGAGTCCATGTAAGCGTCGGCGATCGGTGTCACCAGGTTGGTGGCTCCCGGGCCGGACGTCGCGATGCACACACCCACCCGGCCCGTGGCCAGCGCATAGCCCTCGGCCGCGTGCCCGGCGCCTTGCTCGTGCCGCACGAGAATGTGCCGGATCTGCTGGGAATCGAAAATGGGGTCGTAAGCAGGAAGGATCGCGCCACCGGGAATTCCGAATACGGTGTCGACGCCCGCTTCCTCGAGCGAGCGGATCAGGCTCGCCGCTCCTGTCATCGTTGTCGCGTCGTCGCGGCGCTCACGCGCCCCGGCGTCACCGTTCTCCTGCACCATGTCGGCCTCTTCTGCCTCGTTGTCCCGTGCCATCACGTGCTCCCCGCTGAGTTCGAAACTCCCCTAGCAACAAAAAACCCCTCGGCCCGGAGGCTCACGAGGGGTAGCGCGTTGACGATACGTCGTCGAACGCGCTAGTGAAGTACGAGAATGTCGAGTCGCACGGAAGTACCGTGACCCACCGTGTGAGCACCCGTCAAGTGCATCGACCAGATTTCTCATCATCCGGACGCGACGTCCGCATTCCGGTCGCGCCCGGATAGCGGAAGAGTTTGGCATGACCACTCAGAACACGAACTTGTCTGCCCATCGGGGGCGCCGATCGTGCCTCCGCCGGCTTCGACGCTCCGCCAGGAGACGTGCCACGACGGAAACCACGACGCCCAGCGCTACCGCGATGACCCTGATGCTGGAGCTTGCGACCAAGGAGTACCCCATACCAATCAACGCGCCGACCACGACGTACGGCCACAACATGCGCACTAGCCCGACGCCGCGCACCAGCCACGGCTCAATCGCCCACGTGCTCACCAGCCATGCCGCAGCGCCGGGCACCCAATACACGGTGCCAATCACGGCGCCCACGACGAAGCCGCCTGCGTCGTTGAACCCCACCGCGCCCCAGAATCCCAGCACCACGGCGATCGCGAGCCACGTCCACAGCAATCCGACAAGAAGGTCTGTACCTCCGACCCGCCGCGCAGGCACGTTTGGCAATTCCTGGACTTCTGCCATCAGCATCCTTCGAACGCGCCTGTGGGTGATTCTCCCAGCGCCACAATACGAGAACGCCCTCTGTGATGCCTCCCGGTCACCGGGGGGTCGGTGGTCGCCGCCCCCGTTTGACGACGACCACCGCTCGTGGGTGAAGTAGCCCCGCTAGCCATACCTCAGCGGTCGAAGGCGTCCTTGATGTTCTCGCCGGCCTTCTTCACGTCGGATTTGGCCTGGTCGGTTTTGCCCTCGGCTTCTTTCTCCTCGTCGCCGGTGGCTTTACCCCAGGCTTCCTTCGCCTTGCCGGTGAGGTCTTCGGCGGCGTTCTTGACCTTGTCGTCAGCACCCATGAGTGCCCCTTCCCTCCGTGGTTGTAGCCCAGCACTCGGCACAGCCGTAGCCAGCGCGAACCGTCGTCCGAGACGACGATGTCCTCATTGCACCCGGCTCACCTTCGACTTCTTCCCCTGCCCGGCCAGGATCACCCGGTATCGAATAGCCGAGTCGGGTCCGAGATTGGCAGCGAGCTCCGCGGCCACTCGCTCAGCCGCATCCGCGGCTTCGCCGAGATCGGCCCCGGGGTCGATGCCAACGCGCAGGTCCACCAACCGTTCCCGGTGGTCGGCGTCGATGATGCGGCCCGACCGCAACTGCAGGCCCGCCGCTCCTTCGAGCGTCGCGCGTGCCGATTCGACCACCGCTGAGCTATCCACCGTCAGCCGGCCGCCAGGGTCGGATCCGGAGAGCTCGAGCCGGTGAATGGTGCGCCGCCGGGTGTGGGCGAACAACCAGTACAGCCCGACGACGACCAGGATCACACCGGCGCCGCCCGCCGCCCATGGCCACCAGCCCGCCTCGGTCCGCTCGGCGACGACGGTCACATCCAGCTGGTCGGGCGCATCTGGTATCCAGTCCAGCTCCCACGCCACCGCCGCCGCGCCTGCAGCCATGAGCACCACACCGACGGCGAATACCGCCGTCCGTTCGAGGACCGCACCTGGACGTCTCATCTGGAGATCCCCGTCCGCCGCACCGAAGTCCGGATCTCGGGCGGACCGCTGAGACGGGACAGGCGCTCACCGACGCGGTCGCGCACCTCTTGTTCCGCCGTCGCCTCTCCGTCGGTGTCGAGCCGAAGGATCACAGCCTTGGCGCGTACCTTGGCACGCGCCTTCACGACGCCGGGGTGTTGAGCGACGGTATCGATCGCCAACCCTTCGACGGCCGGACGCGACGCGTACACACCGGTGTCCGACGTCACCGGCAGCGACCGCCGGGGCCGCCGCCAGCACGCCGCAAGTACCAGCCAGAGGCCGACGAGTGCGATCCCCGGGCCGGCCGCGAGCATCCAGCTTGCCGGCTCCATGCCGTCAAGCCGGTTCAGCGCCGCGTCGATCGCCGTGCCGCCATCAAGAACGTCCAGCCCGACCAGCGCGTCGTAGAGGGCGACGGCACCGAGTCCGGTGACCAGCAAGGCCAGGCATACTCCGGCCGCGCGGGCCGGACCCGGTCTCGCCGGGCGCTGCGCCGGCGGCAGTAATCGCTGCGACTCCTCGAGTTCGGGGGAACCCAGCCGGGCGATGCGAACGTCGGTGACGTCGACGGTCAATCCGGTTAGTGCCGCCACCCGTTCTTTGACGTGTTCGCGAGTCCGGGCGGCCCACTCCGGCAGGGAACGACCGTCCGGCGTAGAGACGTCCAGACTGATCCGGACGTGTCTGCCAATCACCTTGACGGTGGCGCGCGGTAAGGACTGCGCACCGAGCGTCGCGAAACCCTGCCGGGTCACGGTTCTGCCGGTGACCTCGGCGGCGGCCTCCTCAGCCACTTTCCGCACGGCGCGGTCATCGATATGGAGCCGGCCACGGTGCGGAGAAGCCGGCACGCCCGTGTGGTCGTCCGCCGGCGGTACCTCCGGTTCGATGCCTTCCATCGCCGATGGCATGCCGGTCTCTTCCCCCTCCCGGGTCATGGTCAGTCCCGCTCCCGGCCCCGTACGGCCGCGCGCAGATCAAGCTCACCCGCCAGCTGCCCGGCGACGAGCCACCCCAAGGCACCGAGCCCCAGTGCGACCAGAAAACCGCCGAACCCGCCTGCAGCGGCAGCGACTCCCAGCAGCAGTCCAGCGAACATGCCGGTGGTCATGGCATTCACGATGTCTCCTCCTCGCCTTTCTCCTCCGGCGGTGTCCGGCCTTGCTCGCTGCCGGACTGCATAGCCACGTCCGCGATCATCACGTCGACCTGGCCGGGCCGAACCTCTGCCGCGGCCCGCCGGATCGCGTCGGCGGTTCCCCTGACCGGTGATCCCCAGCGCACAACCACATGCACCTCCGTGCTGTTCTCGTGCACTCTGATTCCAGGCACTCGGCGGCCGGGTAGATAACTGCCCACCTCGCCGAACATGCCTTGATGCAGGGCTTCGACGCCGTCGACGGCCAGTACCGCCTCCGCAAGGGCGTCGACGACCTCAGGCTCCGCGCCGGGCGGGTTCGGCGAACTCATTCGACCCGGTGGGCCTGCGGCTCGTGGTCCTCGTCCTCGCCTTCGAGGTGGACGTCGTTGACCACAATGTTCACCTCTGTCACCTCCAGCCCGGTCATCCGCTCGATGGCCGTGATGACGTTGCGCCGGATCCCTGCGGCAAGGTCGACGACGGACACCCCGTACTCGGCGACGATGTCAAGGTCGATAGCGGTCTGCCGCTCTCCGACCTCAACAGAGACTCCCTGCTGAAAGTTGGTGGTCGAACCGGGGATCCGATCACGCAGGGCACCGACCATTCGGGCCGTACCACCCCCGAGATCGTAAACGCCGGCTACCTCTCGGGTGGCGATGCCGGCGATCTTGGAGACAACCCCGTCCGCAATGGTGGTCCGGCCCTGCGCCGTCAGCAGCGGACCACCGGCATCGGTCGCAACCTCTTTCGACTGCTGGGGATCGCTTTGCGACGCTCCCTCTGACTGGGTATTTCTGGCCGTCTTCTCCACCATGAGTCCATTCCCTCCGTCAATGTTCGCCGAGCCGTATAACGCGGCCCACAGTCGGGAGACACCGCCGCCGCCACGAGTGTCACGCCGCTTGGCGAGTGACTTGAATCACGTTACCCATATACCAGTCGGTCACACGGCCGTTCGGCAAAGAAAGTGCCACTGGCCGCGTGGGCGACTGGTCGCGCGATACCGGCCAGGCGGATGACCTGGTCTCGCCCGTGGGCATGGGCTCGGGGACCGCCAGCGTTCGCCCTCATCGTGCAGCGGCATGGCCCGGGAATGCACCGGCTTCGCGCGCCGCCATCCCCGCCTGCAGGACGAGGACACCGACGTGCACATCTACGGCGTTACCCCGCCGCCTGATTCCCCATGATCGGTTTCACGACGCAGCCGCGCCGCCTCCGAGCGAACGATCTGTTCGGCCTCTTCGACGATAGCCGGCGGGCGGGGCCGCGGATCCGCGTGCTGGCGATCGACATGCATACCGGCCAACAGCACCGTGACCAGCATCGCGGTCAGTATGGCAGCCATACTCAGGGCGATCATCCAAGGCTCCATGTACTACCGCCTCCACGCGCTGGTTCGCGAAGCCGACATGTTTAGAGCTACCCGCCGCGAGCCTCCTCTATGCCTATCGCCCGGAGATCGGGTGCCACACAACGCCGCAGCGCTAGTACATATCGGCGAATCGCTCATCGATGACCTCGCGAAGCATGCCGGCGTCGTGGTCGCTCCAGTCGTCCGGAGGCGCAACCGCGCTCCAACCGTCGACGTACTCCAGCAGATAATTGTGACCGTACCCGGCGGGGACGTCACCGGCGAGGAACAGATCCATAGTGACGTGCCAGAACGTCACCACGGGAAGCCATTGCAGACCCGGGAGCACGTCCACGCCGGCGGGTTCGCGCATCCAGTCCGGCTCGTGCAGCAGGAGATCGGACGACCACCACACGACCGCGTCCGAAGCATGTTGGATATACGCGACCCGCGGGAACTCCCACCGCGGCCCCAGCTCCCAGAGATCGGCGGCGCCGGTTCCGCTCGCCCATCGGACCTGACGGCCGTCTTCGTAGACGGGATGGCGCTCATATGATCCCGCATCGCGGTTCTCCGTGAGGTCTCGCAAGATCTCCGTACCCCAAGGGGTCGCCACCCACAACGCGCCGTCGGTGCGGACAACCATGTCCTGCAAACCACTGAACGCACCATGGCCACTGAAGCTGCCCAGCGACTCGCCGTACATCAGGAGCAACGGGCGCTCCGCCTCGGGCCGCTCGGACCAGGCCGCGTACACCGCTTCGAACAACGCCTGACCGGCCTCGGGCGCGCCGTGGCGGTCTGCGAGGAAGGCGATCCAGCTGGGCAGCTCCGAATATTGCAGCGCCGCCACCGCCGTATTGCCGCCGTGCATCAACTCGATGGTCTCGACGGCGGCGGGATCAACCAGGCCGCTGCTGGCCGGCGCGGCGACAACAAGCACCGCGCGGTCCCACGCGCCTGTGCGATCGAGCTCTGCGACTGCCAGCTCCGCACCCACGGTGGGGCTATCCGCCGCCCCCAGGGGCGCGTAGACCCTGATCGGCACCTCGACATCCGCCTCGGGCGGAGTCGCCCGGCGACTCGCGAAGTCAGCGAGCTGCGCCGTCGACGGGCCTCCGGACACGAACTGCCGGCCGAATCGCCCGAGCGAGTCCCACGAGACCAGCGATTCCGGTGAACCCGACCGCTCGGCCAGAACCGGCTGGACAAGATCTGGATCTCCCCTGCGATCCGCCGCGATGGCGATCTTCTCCATGCCGGTGATCAGCCAGCTCATGGCCGTGCCGTTGAGCACCAGCACCGCGACAGCGGCTACCCCAACCCATGTCACCAGTCGAAACACCGTGAGCGGCACCCACCGTTTCAGCACTGTCAGACACCGTTGGGCGAATACTCTGACCGCTCGGGCGAGCAGCACCAGGATCAACGCGGTTACCAGTGCTAGCGGCAGCGCCGCGATGAAGGAAGGACCGATCTCCGCCATGCCGAGGAGTCGGCGTGCTTCGGCCTGCCAGCTGAAACTCCAGAACATGAAGCCGGTGATCGCCAGAGCGGCCGCTCCGGCCAGTATGAACCACCCCATGCGCCGTGTCCGGTCCGCCCAATCAGGATGGATGCCCGCACGACGGCCGAACCAGGCCAGCAGTAGGCCGAACCCATAACCGAGCGCGGCCGTGAGCCCGGAGAAGACGGCTTGGTGCACCAACGGCCGCGGGATCAAAGCCGGCAGGAAGGTGAGGCACAAAAAGCACAGCGCGCCGACCAGGCCGATCGCCCGGAACGACGATGCCAACCGCCACACGGGACGAGTCAGCTGCCGCAAGACCGCGTGGACCGGCGCCTCCTGGCGGGATGGGCCGTCCGGCTGGTTGGACCTCACCGCGACGACCCGTGCGCCCATTGACTCCCTCCCCCGCGTCCGGCGTCCTGATTCAATTCTGGCCGCTATTTGATCGCCGCGACGAGCGCAGCGTTGAAAGCCGGCAGGTCTTTCGGGGTGCGCGAGGTGATCAGATTGCCGTCGGTGACCAGTTCTTCGTCGACCCAGTTGGCGCCCGCGTTGATCAGGTCGGTCCGGATCGAGTGGTACGACGTGACCGTCTTGCCGCGGAGGATGTCGGCCTCGGCCAGCATCCAGCCCGCGTGGCAGATGGCGGCAACCGGTTTGCCGTCTTCATAAGCCTGCCGTACGAGACTCACGAGGTTCGCATCGGTACGGACTTTGTCCGGAGAGTATCCACCCGGGACGACCACGGCATCGAACTCGTCCGCGCTGACATCGGTGGACCCCTTCTCGACGGTGACCTTGCTGCCCTTCTTTCCGGTGATCTCCTTACCCGCGGACAGGCCGACGATGACCGCCTCATGCCCGGCTTCTTTCACGTGGTCGTACGGTTCCTGAAACTCAGAGTCTTCGAATACATCGTCGACGATGAATGCGACACGTGCCATTGATGCTTCCTCTCGGTGACGTACCGGAGCCGCGCAGCGGGCGCGCGCGGCGGGTGAGTGCGGGAACGTCCTTACGACTTCGTGTGTGCGGCGAACATCCAGCGGTGCTTCTCCATGGTCCGGAGCATGCCGAGCACGATGTCCTGACTGGCCTGGTCGATCGACTCAAGCGGCCCGAGCGTTTGCCGCGCGCGCTCGACCAGAGCGTCGATCTGCTCGACGATCAAGGCGATCACTTTGTCATCCGGGATGAACCCCTCCGGGAAGTCAGCACCGGAGTCGGCGACCGTCTGCGCCCTGCCGTCCACTTGGACACCAAGTGCGATGACCCGTTCGGCGATCTCGTCGGCGAAGCTACGGGCATCGGCCACGAGGACGTCCAGACGTTCATGGACGGAGATGAACTGGCGACCGTAGACGTGCCAGTGTGCCTGCTTGCCGTTGATGGCCAACGCGATCAAATCGACGAGCACGGGCTGAAGCTGCTCAGCGACGTCGCGTCCGGAAACGTTGACCGGGCTGTCTGGTGCGCTCATGGTGGCACTCCTCCCAACGAGGCGGCTGTTACGCCGCCTGATTGTGCGGCCCCGAGGTGTGTGCCCGATGGGCTGGACCTGGCTGACCGGCTACTTTCTCATCGTAGGACTCTCCACACGCCGATACCCGTGGATTCAGGCTTCAAACTCGAGAGGCGCGCAGTCAGCTTGAGACGTCAGACGGCGTAGCGGGGGCGGGGTCGTAGTCGAACGCCGGAAGGCCGTCAATGCTGACGCGATTGCGCTGGGCCCGGTAGCGCGCCTGCCCGTCCTCACCTTTGCGGTCGGCGTAGGCCGGTAGCAGATCGCGCTCCCCGGTGTAGTCCATCAATGGCACCCCGAACCCGCACGAATCCGAGACACGACGGACATCGACGACGATCACCGCCCGCGCTCCCCGCAGGTCGGTGAAGTGTGCGGTCAGGCCGGCGAATTCGTCATCGTCAAGCGTGACGAAGCGGCCCGTGCCGTGCAGCCGGACGATGTTCGGCGGCCCGTCGAACGCACAGAACATCACCGTGATCCGGCCGTTCTCACGCAGATGCGCGATCGTCTCCGCCCCGCTGGTTGTGTAGTCGAGATAGGCGACCGTGTGCTCGTCAAGCACGGCGAACGATCCGCCAACACCTTTCGGAGAGACGTTGACATGACCGCCCGGATCGGATGGCGCCGTGGCAACAAAGAACACCTTCTGCGCCTCGATGAACTCTCGCAACCGGCCAGAGATGCTGTCGTGGACCTTGCCCACTCTCCTGGGCTCCTTCCCCACACTGCAGGACGTAGTGCAGCGTCCTGCCAACCGAGGCCGCTGGCGCTCACCCTGCAGGACGCTACGCTGCGTCCTGCCAACCGAGGCCCCTGGCGCTCACCCTGCAGGACGCAACGCACAAGCTAGTCGCAGACGGCGCCGTTCGCGGCGGAGCCGACCAGCTTCGCGTACTTCGCGAGCACGCCACGCTCGTGTTTCGGGGCGGGCGGCGTCCACCCGTCCCGGCGGCGGGCCAGCTCGTCGTCGTCGACCAGCAGCTCGAGACTGCGGGCGGCCATGTCCAGCCGGATCGGATCGCCGTCCCGCACCAGCGCGATCGGGCCGCCGTCGACGGCCTCGGGCGCGACGTGCCCGATACACGGGCCGGTGGTACCGCCCGAGAAGCGACCATCGGTGACCAGCAGGACATCCTTGCCGAGCCCGGCGCCCTTGATAGCGCCAGTGACCGCGAGCATCTCACGCATTCCCGGGCCGCCCTTGGGGCCTTCGTAGCGGATGATGATGACGTCATTCTTCTTCAGGGTGTTCTGCTCGACGGCCTCCATCGCAGCCTGTTCGCCGTCGAACACCCGAGCGCTGCCCTCGAAGACGTCGGAGTCGAAGCCGGCGGACTTCACGACCGCCCCCTCTGGAGCCAGCGACCCGCGCAGAACGGTGATTCCACCGGTGGCGTGGATCGGGTTGGCCAGCGCGTGGATGATCTTGCCGTCGGGGTCAGGCGGCGCGATGTGCGCCAGGTTCTCCGCCATGGTCTTGCCGGTGACCGTCATGCAATCGCCATGCAGGAGCCCGGCATCGAGCAGCGCCCGCATCACCACGGGGACGCCCCCGATACGGTCCACGTCGGTCATCACGTAACGCCCGAACGGCTTGACGTCGGCCAAGTGCGGGACGCGGTCGCCGATGCGGTTGAAGTCGTCGAGCTCGAGCTTGACCTCGGCCTCGTGCGCGATGGCCATCAAGTGCAGAACCGCGTTCGTGGAACCGCCGAGCGCCATGACGACGGCGATGGCGTTCTCGAACGCCTCCCTGGTGAGGATGTCGCGGGTGGTGATCCCGCGACGCAGCAGCTCAACGACGGCCTCGCCGGAGCGGCGGGCAAAACCGTCGCGCCGGCGGTCGACCGCCGGCGGTGCCGCGCTGCCCGGCAGCGACATCCCCATCGCTTCCGCGGCGCTGGCCATGGTGTTCGCGGTGTACATGCCGCCACAGGCGCCTTCACCCGGACAGATGGCCCGCTCGATCTCGTCCACTTCTTCGCGGGTGATCAGCCCACGGGCGCAGGCGCCGATCGCCTCGAAGGCGTCGATGATCGTCACCTCACGGTCGCCGACCCGGCCCGGCAGGATGGAGCCCGCATAGAGGAACACGGCGGCCACGTCGAGCCGGGCTGCGGCCATGAGCATCGCCGGCTCGGACTTGTCGCAGCCGGCCAGCAGGATGGCGCCGTCGAGACGCTCAGCGCCGAACACCGTCTCGACGGAGTCGGCGATGACCTCGCGCGAGACGAGCGAGTAGTGCATGCCTTCGTGGCCCATGGAGATGCCGTCGGACACCGAGATGGTGCCGAACTCCAGGGGGAAACCGCCAGCGGCGTGCACGCCTTCTTTGGAGGCCTTGGCCAGCCGGTCGAGGGAGAGGTTGCACGGCGTGATCTCGTTCCACGACGAGCCGACACCGATCTGCGGCTTCTCCCAGTCGTCGTCTCCCATACCGACGGCACGGAGCATGCCGCGCGCGGCAGCGCGGCCCAAACCATCGGTGACTGCCCGGGAATGAGGCTTGATGTCGGGTTTCGACGAGTTCGCGGCGTCGGCCGAGCCGGTGGCAGATGCAGAAGACGAGGACGGTGTCACGGTCATGGCATCCAACGCTAAACCCGGAGTCCAGTACCGGAGACGGCAGGTCCGTGATCCGGACGGAGGAGGTGCCTGATCTCGTCGGCGGCTACCGGGGGTACGCGCACGCTTGACGTCGCTCAGGCATCAGCCCAAGCCGACGGTGAGAATAACGATCGAGTCCTCATCCGCGACAAGGTCGTGCCGCTGCGGCGGAATGTCCACGAGTGTGCCCTCCGCGACGACGACGCTGCGCTCTCCCGCGTGCAGTGTGACCTTTCCGCGCAGGCACATGAGGGTGGCATCGCCCGGGCTCTGGTGCTCGTCGAGCCTGGTGCCGGTGGTCAGAGCCATCAGAGTTTGGCGGAGCCGGGCACCGCTGTGCAGCGTCGTCGATGCGCGGCCGTTCGACGAGCGTCTGGCGGCGTCCAACTGATCGGTACCAATTGTCTCCAGCGTCATCTCAGCCATTCACCCATCCTCTCCCGGCAGGGGCCCTCGCCGCCAGCGCATGCGCACTATGGCAGGGCAGCCGCACGGACACAGAGCACATCGGGCAGGTGAGACACGATCTCAGCCCAGGACTCACCTTCGTCGGCGCTGGCATAGACCGATCCGTCGCGAGTGCCGACATACACCCCGGCGGCGTCCGGAACGTCGTCAGCGGCCATGGCATCACGCAGCACCGACCCGTAGAACGACCCCGGCCGGCTCAACGCCGATCCACTCCAAGAACCACCCGCGTCGTCGGTCCGCCATACCTGCAAGGTGCGCTCCGGCGGCATCCGCTCCACGTCTGCCGTCAGGGGCAGCACCCAGGCGGTGCGGGCACGATGCGGGTGCGCCACAACCGGGAAGCCAAAGTCCGACGGCAGTCCGCCGGCGATGGATGTCCAGCTCTCGCCGCCGTCGTCGGACCGGTACACGCCGCCGTGGTTCTGCGCGAACAGCCGCTCCGGATCCACCGGATCGCGCGCCACCTTGTGTACGCACTGCCCATACTCCGGCTCCTCGCCCGGCAAGAACCCGGCGTCGATGCCGGAGTTAGACGGGTTCCAACGCTGACCGGCGTCGTCGCTCACGTAGACACCGCCGGTCGACATCGCAACCATCAACCGAGCGCCGTCAGCCGGATGCGGCAGGATCGTGTGCAAGGCCTGGCCTCCGCCACCCGGCTCCCAGGTGGGCCGATGCGGATGGTTCCACAGGCCTTCACACAGGCTGAAGGTCTCGCCACCGTCGTCGGATCGCCACAGGGCCGACGGCTCGGTGCCGGCCCACACCACACCCGGCCGGTGCGCCGTGTCCGGTCGGATCTGCCACACCTGCTCGACCGAGGCTCCGAGGTCCGCCGGGAACCGGACGCCGCTGCCGTCCGGGGCTTCACTCCAGGTGGCGCCGAGGTCGTCGGACCAGGAGACAGCCGGCCCCCAATGGTCGTAGCTGGCGCCGGCCAGGATCCGGGGACGCTCCCCGCGAGTATCGATGGCGCACGCCGCCACCGATTTCATCAGCAGATGCGGACCGTCCACCTCCCACGAGCGCCGATCCGAGCTGCGCAGCAGCCACAGGCCTTTACGGGTCCCGACCGCTACCAGAACCTCACCCATCGCCCTCACCGTCCCATGCCACAAGTGAATCCTGGTATCAGACACTAGCGACGAAGCCGGTGTGTCGATAGGCCGTACGCCCAACGATCCGGCGCCCGACGTCAGCCCGCAGGCTGACACGTGACCGCGCAGGTCACCGGGCCAGCGGCCCCGCCACGACGTTCTCCAGCGGTTCACCGGCCGCATAACGCTGCAGCTGCCCCTGGATCAGCCGCCGGGCACGGGGCCGGAACGCCGACGACGACCCTCCGACGTGCGGCGACATCAGCAACCCCGGCACGGTCCACAACGGGTGCCCGGCGGGCGGTGGTTCCGGGTCCGTGACGTCGACGGCCGCTCGGATCCGCCCCGTCGACAATTCCGCCACCAGGGCGTCGGTGTCGACGATCGGCCCGCGGGCGACGTTGACCAGCAGCGCTCCGTCGCGCATTGCGGCCAGGAACTCCGCGTCGACCATGCCACGGGTGTCTTCGGTCAGCGGGCAGACCAGGATGATGACGTCACTGCGCCCGACCAGTTCCGGCAGGGATGCGAAACCGGCGACGCCGTCCCGCGCGGTACGGGCCACCCGCAACACGTCACATTCGAACGGTGCGAGCCGTCGTTCGATCGCCTGACCGATAGAGCCGTACCCGACGATCAGCACCGTCCGGTCGGCCAGCGCATCGTAGAAGCCGAACGTCCATTCACCACGCGGGCGTGCCTCGACGAATGTGGGGATGCCGCGCAGAGACGCCAGTGTGAGGGTGACGGCCAGCTCCGCCGTACTTGCGTCGTGCACACCGCGGGCGTTGCACAAGGTGACGCCATCCGGCAGATAGGGCTTCGCGTGCTCGTAGCCGGCGGTCAAGGTCTGCATCACCTTCAGCCGCGGCAACTTGGCGGCGATATCACCGGTGTCCGGCGCGAACGTGTACGGCATGACGTAGTACTCGATACGCGACAAGATGTCGTCGGCCGGCAGCGGGTCGCCGCTGTCCCACACGTGGATCGTGAGCTCTTCGGGGAACGAGAGGTCCTCGGCGAGAGAAGGAATCAGCACATCGGTCACGATCCCAACGTATCGGCAGCTGCCGGGGGCGTGCGTCCGCGGCCCCGGCGGGCCGGTCGCCGAGAACCGTGCCCAGAGAATCAGTTCGGGCATTCGGCGCCGCGTTGTGCTTAGCATTGAACGGGTGAAATCCTCGCGTTCACTAGTAGCAATGGCCGCCGTCGTCCTGCTGGTTGCTGCCTGCAACGGGGACGGGAACGACGACGGCAACGAAGACCCGCCCAGCCCTGAACCGACGAACGACACCGCCGAGCCGGACGAAACCAACGGTCACACACCTGTCACGCCCTCCCCTCCGGCCACGCCGGTGTCCGGGCCGGTCGAGCCCACCGATGTCGACGAGATCGTCACCGGGCTGGACGCGCCCTGGAGCATCGCGTTCCTCTCCGACGGCGAAGCCCTGGTGTCGCAGCGCGACGACGCCACGATCGTCCACGTCACCGACACCGGCGAAGTGACGGAGGTCGGAGAGGTTCCCGATGTCGAGGGCGCGGAAGAGGGCGGCCTGCTGGGTATCGCCTTCGATCCGGAGTCGCCCGACACGCTGTACGTGTACGCCACTATGGGCGACGAGAACACCGTCTCGCGCACCACGTACAACGGCGACGGCTTCGGCGAGTTCGAGACCGTGTTCGACGGGATCCCGGCGCATCCTTACCACAACGGCGGCCGGATCGCGTTCGGGCCGGATGGCATGCTGTACGTCTCGACGGGCGACGCCGGCAACGAGCCGAGTTCGCAAGACCCGGACTCCCCCGCCGGCGCCATTCTGCGGATCACGCCGGATGGAGAGATCCCCGATGACAATCCGATCGACGACTCCCCGGTCTACGCCTATGGCCTGCGCAACGTTCAGGGCCTGGCCTTCGACGACGACGAGCGGCTCTGGTCCAGCGAGTTCGGCCCGGCGACGGTGGATGAGCTGAACCTCATCGAGGCCGGAGGCAACTATGGGTGGCCGGAGGTCGAGGGCATCGCGGGCGACGAGCGCTTCATCGACCCGGAACACGAATGGCCCGTCGAGGAAGCATCACCGAGCGGGCTCGCGTATCACGCCGACACACTCTTCATGGCGTCGCTGCGCGGCGAGCGCCTGTGGCAGATCCCGATCCCCGACGGCGAGGCCGGTGAGCCCCAGGCGTTCCTCGACGACTACGGACGGCTCCGCGACGTCGTCGGCGCCCCGGACGGAACCCTGTGGGTGCTGACCAACAACACCGACGGCCGCGGCGATCCGCGCGAGGGGGATGACCGGATCCTGCGCGTCACCCTCGGATAGGCTTCGCCTAAATGATCTAGGGGCCGGTGGTTGAGGGATCAGGCATGTCTCAGAGCAGCGCGATAATCTGGTGGATATGGCCCAGAGCGATCGACCCGCGCGCCGTCCCCGCCGCATCACCCGGCTGGAGGTCGTGCGCACCGAGCAGCTGACGCCCCACATGATCAGAATTGTCGCCGGTGGTGCGGGTTTCGCGGACTTCGCCGACAACGAGTTCACCGACAGCTACGTCAAACTGCTCTTCCTCCATCCCGACGCCCAGTATCCGAACCCCATGGATATCGCCGAGGTCCAGGCCACCATGCCCCGCGAGCACTGGCCGGTCACCCGCACCTACACGGTGCGATATGTGGACCAGGCCGCGGGTGAGATCGCCATCGATTTCGTCATCCACGGCGACGACGGCCTCGCCGCGCCCTGGGCTGCCCGAGCGCAGCCGGGCGATCAGATCAGCTTCTTCGGCCCCGGCGGCGCCTACGCGCCTAGCCCACAGGCCGACTGGCACCTCCTGGCCGGCGACGAGGCCGCGCTTCCGGCCATCTCCACCGCACTCGAGGCAATGCCTGACGGCGCGCCGGTCACCGCGATCATCGAGGTCGCCGGCCCCGACGAGGAGCAGCCGCTGTTCACGAAGGCCGACGCCACCATCACTTGGCTGCACCGAGACGGCCATCCTGCCGGTGATGTCAGCCGCCTCGTCGAGGCCGTCAAGGCGGTACCGTGGCGGCCCGGCCGGCCACACGTCTTCATTCACGGCGAGTCCGGCCTGGTCAAGGGGTTGCGTCACTACCTTCTCAACGAACGCGGCGTCGAACGCGATCTCCTCTCCCTCTCCGGGTACTGGCGGGCCGGGCTGATCGAGGACGACTTCCAGGCGTGGAAGAAGGACGAGAGAGCGCGTGGCAGCGAGGCGGTGCTGGCATGAGCCTCACGCCGCGACTCTTGCACGGCCGGGCCGGGCAGAAGAACATCATTCACCCCGGCTGCGCGTCATCGGATCCGATCACGCCGGCACCGGCGACCACCGCATGACGGCGGACGGAACCACCCTCACGGCTCGGAGCAGGCTTGAACCACCACCGCGAGACGCCGATCCGGACGCGCTCTACGACATCTTCACCACGTGGGCGTCGGATCGTGGCTTCGACCTCTATCCGGCCCAGCAGGAAGCGCTGATCGAGCTGGTCTCCGGTTCCCACGTCATCCTGAACACCCCCACCGGCTCCGGTAAGAGTCTGGTCGCGGTCGGCGCCCATTTCGCCGCCCTCAGTAAAGGTCAGCGAACTTTCTACACCGCCCCGCTGAAAGCGCTGGTGTCGGAGAAGTTCTTCAGCCTGATCGACACGTTCGGGGCCGACAACGTCGGGATGATGACGGGCGACTCCAGCGTCAACGCAGGAGCGCCGATCATCTGCTGCACGGCGGAGATCCTGGCCAACATCGCGCTGCGCGACGGCGCCGACGCCGACGTCGGCCAGGTCGTCATGGACGAGTTCCACTTCTACGCCGATCCGCAGCGGGGATGGGCCTGGCAGGTTCCACTGCTCGAGCTGCCGAAGGCGCAGTTCCTGCTCATGTCGGCGACGCTGGGCGACGTCAGCTTCTTCGACGAGGACCTGCGACGGCGCACCGGCCGTGATGTCGCCGTCGTCGCGTCCACGACGAGGCCGGTGCCGCTGACGTTCTCGTACTCGACCGACACCATTCACGAATTGCTGGACGAGCTGCTGACGACGCATCGGGCACCTGTCTACGTCGTGCACTTCACCCAGGCGTCGGCGATCGAACGAGCGCAGTCTCTGACCAGCGTCAACGTCGCCAGCCGGGAAGAACGGGACCGGATCGCCGCGGAGATCGGCGGCTTCCGGTTCCACGCCGGGTTCGGCAAGGTGCTCAACCGGCTGGTGCGCCACGGCATCGGTGTGCACCACGCGGGGATGCTGCCCAAGTACCGGCGCCTGGTGGAGCGGCTCACGCAGGCGGGTCTGCTCAAGGTGATCTGCGGCACGGACACGCTGGGGGTCGGGATCAACGTGCCGATCCGCACCGTGGTGCTCTCCGGTCTGACCAAGTACGACGGTGTGCGGACCCGGCACCTGACCGCCCGGGAGTTCCACCAGATCTCGGGCCGGGCCGGGCGCGCCGGATACGACACCGTGGGTGAGGTGATAGTGCAAGCTCCCGAACACGTCATCGAGAACGAGAAAGCCGTGGCGAAGGCCGGGGACGATCCGAAGAAGCGCCGCAAGGTGGTCCGGAAGAAGCCGCCCGAGGGGTTCGTCTCGTGGGGAGACAAGACGTTCCAGCGGCTGGTCGACTCCCCACCCGAACCGCTGACCTCGAGCTTCAACGTCAGCCATGCGATGGTGCTGGGAGTGGCCGGGCGACCCGGTGACGCGTACGAGGCGATGCGCAAGCTGCTCACCGACAACCATGAGTCCCGCCAGGCGCAGCGCCGGCACATCCTCCGCGCCGTGGCCATCTACCGTGCGCTGCTGCAGAGCGGCATCATCGAACGCTTGGAAGAGCCCGACGACGACGGCCGCACCATCCGTCTGACCATCGACCCGCAGTCGGACTTCGCGCTCAATCAGCCGTTGTCGCCGTTCGCGCTCGCGGCGTTCGAGCTGCTGGACCCGGAATCGCCGACGTACGCACTGGATGTGCTCTCCGTCGTCGAGTCGACGCTCGACGACCCACGCCAGGTGCTGGCCGCGCAACAGAACAAGGCCCGTGGCGAGGCCGTCGCCGCGATGAAGGCTGAGCGCATCGAGTACGACGAGCGTATGGAGCTGCTCGAAGACATCACCTACCCGAAGCCTCTTGACGAGCTGCTGGGCGCCGCGTTCGAGATGTACCGCAAGACCAACCCCTGGGTCGCCGACTACGAGCTCTCCCCCAAATCCATCGCCCGCGACCTCTACGAGCAGGCGATGAGCTTCGGGGAATATGTCCGCTTCTATCAGCTCGCCCGCTCGGAGGGCCTGGTACTGCGCTACCTCGCCGACGCCTACCGAGCGCTACGTCAGAACGTCCCCGAGGAGATCCGCTCCGAGGAACTCGGCGACCTCATCGAATGGCTCGGTGAGCTGGTGCGTCAGGTCGATTCGAGCCTGCTCGACGAATGGGAGAAGCTGCAGAACCCCGAGGCGTTGGAGGGCGACGACGCCTTCGACGCGGTGGCCGCGGACCAGCCCAGGCCGGTCACGGCGAACCGTCGGGCCTTCATGGTCTCGGTGCGCAACGCGATGTTCCGCCGGGTGGAGCTGGCGGCGAGAGAAGACTGGGCCGCACTTGGCGAACTCGACACGGAGTCCGGCTGGGACGCCGACTCGTGGGCCGACGCGCTGGACCCGTATTTCGACGAACACAATGACATGGGCATCGGACCGGACGCTCGCAGCCCGAAGATGCTGCTGGTCACCGAACATCCCGACCGGTGGGAGCTGCGCCAGATCATCGACGACCCGGAAGGCGATCACGACTGGGGGATCAGCGCCGTGGTCGATCTGGCCGCCTCGAACGAGGCCGGGCACCCCGTCGTCGAGGTGACCGACGCAGGCCGCCTCTGACCGCTATGCGACACGACGGGCGACCTGGCAGGATTGTCATCCTGAACGGCGCGCCGCGCTCTGGCAAGTCCAGCATCGCCGCCGCCATCCAAGCCGGCTTCGAGGCGGCGTGGATGAATATCGGCGTGGACCACGTGATGGGGATGACACCGGCACACCTACAGCCGGGAATCGGGCTGCGTCCGGGCGGCGAACGTCCAGACCTTGAACCGCACGTCGTCACCATGTACCGCGCGATGTACGACTCGATCGCCGCTCACAGCCGGTTGGGGCTCAACGTCGTCGTCGACGTCGGACATCACGACGCCTACTCCCGGCCGCTGAACATCCTGCCGGAATGTGCTCGCCGGCTGGCCGGTCTACCGGCGCTGTTCGTGGGGGTGCGGTGTCCCGTCGAGGTGGTCCGAGAACGACGACGGGCCACCTGGGGCACCAGCGGCGACGCCGCCGTCGTCCTGTCGTGGCAGCGCGAGGTCCACCGACCAGGCATCTACGATCTCGAGGTTGACACCTCGGAACTGATCCCGGGTGAGTGCGCCGATGCGGTCCGGCAGCGGCTCGGCGACGGCCCACCGCCGACAGCCCTAGCGGAGCTGGCCGCGATGCCGAGCGTTCCTTGATCGTTGTCCGTTTATAGGCGCTGCAGCACCCAAAGAAGGACAATGATCATGGGGCGGGGCGGGGCGGAATCTCGCCCGACCCGCGCTGGATGAGTTGGGTCGGCACTTCGATGTACTGCGGCGCTCCGGTCGGTTCTTCCAAACGCTCCAGCACGCGCTGCGCAGCTCGCCGCCCCACGTCCAGCGGGTCGTAGGCGATGACGCTGATACCGAAGGCATCCGCGAGCTGGAAGTCGTCGAAGCCGACAAAGGCGATCTCGTCCCGGCGTTCACCGAGGGCACGGATGACGTCGGCGCTGGCGTGGTTGTTTCCCGCGACTACCGCGGTGGGGGCGTCGGGCGAGGTGATCAACGCCCGGACCGAGGCTTGCGCGGCGGGACCATCGGGGTCGTCGAGCCGTTCCCACCTCTGGGTGTCGGTCACTCCCACCTCAGCCAACGCGTCCCGATAACCGGCCAGTCGCTGCTGGTGTGTGTAGAGCCCCGCAGGACTGCAGAAGAAGCCGATCTTTCGGTGGCCCACGGCCACTAGCGCGCGAACGGCCTCCGCGGTGCCCGCGCGATTTGTCAGCACGATCGAGTCAGCGACCAGATTGGTCGCCGGCCGGTCGACACAGATGACCGGCGTCCCCAGTATTCGTTCACCTTCGAGATAGGACTGGTCAGGCGCGATCGGCACGATCACCAAGGCCCGAACCCGCTGCTTGAGCAACGTCTCGACGACGCGCTCCTCACTGGCCGGCTCGTCCTCGGTGGCCGCGAGGATCATCGTCATGCCGTGCCTGGCGAGTTCGCGCTCGATACCGGCCGCTACCTGGAAATAGAACGGGTTGGTGATGTCGCCCATCACGAAGCCGACGGTGTTGGAGACCCCGCCGTGCCGGAGGCTGCGAGCGAGGTCGTTGGGGCGGAACCGGAGCCGGAGCGCGGCCGACATGACTCGTTCACGGGTCTCCCCGGCAACGTAGGCGTTGCCGGAGAACACCCGGGAGACAGTCTTGGCGCTGACGCCGGCCAGCCGGGCCACGTCGGCGAGCGTGGCACGGGAGAGTGTGGATTCCGTGGGCCGCGACGAGGCGGCCGCCGCCGGCCCTCCGGTCTCGCCATTGCTCGGCGGTTCCACATGTCGCGCCTTCGGATCGCTCACGCGCCAGAGCGTACCAGGATCGGGCCAACTATGGCGCTTATGTCAACGGTAGACAAGCTCGGACATGAGCGAACCATGAGCTGACCTGCTGGAGCGCTCCCAAACTGAGAATGCGCCGCGTAGTGCGCTTCCTTTGCCCTGCCGCATCGGACATGTCGCGGTATGTCAACGCTGACACAAAACTCTTGACGGGATCGCTGATGGCGCGTACGTTCACCAATCACGCGATCGAAGCCACGCATCCGCGCGGCGCGGCCAGTCAGCTTTCGACACCAGTAGGAGACCGTGATGGCGAAGAAGCACATCGTGGGCATCGCAACTGTGGCATTGGTCCTCGCCGCCTGCGGCGGGGACAATTCCTCCAACGAGGCAAGCACCGGCGACGGCGACAGTGAGGGCAGCATCTCTGGTGACCTCACTGTCCTGACGCATCGCACCGACATCGTGGACACCGTCCTCGAGGACTACAAGGAGCGTTTCGGGGAGCTGTATCCAGACGTCAACATCCGGTTCGAAGCGATCACCGAGTACGAGGGCGACGTATCCATCAGGCTGAACACCGAAGAGTACGGCGATGTGCTGATGATCCCCGCCGCCGTGACCCGGGACCAGCTGCCGGACTTCTTCGAGCCGCTCGGCACCGTCGAAGAGCTCGGGGAGAAGTATCGCTTCGTCGAAGAGCAGGCTTACGAGGGCGACGTCTACGGCATCTCGATCACCGGCAACGCCAACGGATACGTCGTCAACAAGCGCGTCTGGGAGGAGGCCGGCATCACCGAGCCACCGGCCACTCCCGACGAGTTCCTCGACGCCCTGCGAGCCATCGAGGCGAACACCGATGCCATCCCCTACTACACGAACTACGGTGACGGCTGGCCGCTGGGCCAGATACGGGGCAACATGGGCGTGCTCACCGGTCCGGAGGTCGAGAACAACATGGCCCACATGGACGAGCCATGGACCGAGGGCGAAGACATCAACCTGCTCGACTCCCTCGTGTATGACATCGTCGCCGAAGGCTTGAGCGAGAACGACCCGACCACCACCAACTGGGAGGAGTCGAAGAACCTCCTCGGCACCGGCGATATCGCGACGATGATGCTCGGCTCGTGGGCCATCATCCAGATGCAGGATGCCGCTGAGAACGTCGGCGCCTCCCGCGACGACATCGGTTACTGGCCGTTCCCGCTGCAGACCGACGGCACGTTCCGTTCCCGCATCGGCGGCGACTACAAGATGGCCATCAACAAGCACTCCGAGCACAAGGAGGCGGCCCGGGCGTGGATCGACTGGTACACCGAGGAGTCGGGATTCGCCACCGATCAGGGCGGGGTGTCCGTCCTGGTCGACGGTGAGCTGCCGGACACACTCAGCGACTTCGACCCGCTGGACGTCGAGTTCTTCGAGCTCGCCCCACGGCCCGAGGGCGAGGAGCGACTCTTCTCCGACATCCACAACACCGCCGAGATCGACCTCGACGGCTGGCTCTACAACCAGCGGCTGATTGACATCGCACGCGGTGCCGCCGACGGCGACAAGGAATCCTACTTCGCCGAGCTCAACAATCGCTGGGCCGACGCTCGTGCCCAGGTGGGCGACTGATGGTTGTTGTCACCGGTCCGGGCAGGAGCAGGTTCAAGACTCCCGCCCGGACCGCCCGACGGCGCGGCCGAAGGGGGCAGTCCGAAACGAAGCGCGGATGGCGGAGCACTCCTTGGCTGTTCCTCCTGATCCCGCTCGGTTTCCTGATCTTGTTCACCTACCTCCCGGTGGCGAACATGCTCTGGTACAGCCTGACCACGTGGGATGGGCGGGCACCGGTCAAGGAGTTCGTGGGGCTCGACAACTTCGTCCAGATCTTCACCCGCCCCGAACTCTTCCAGGTCTTCTTCGTGAGCCTGTACTACATCGCCGGCTCCTTCGTGCAGATGGCGCTCGCGCTGTACTTCGCCACCATCCTGAGCTTCAAGACCCGGTTCCGGAACTTCTTCAAAGGCGTCATCTTCTTCCCATACCTGCTCAACGGGGTCGCGATCGGGCTCGTCTTCCTGTACTTCTTCCGCCCCGACGGGACCTTGGACGCATTGCTCACACTCGTCGGTGTGCAGGATCCGCCCCAATGGCTCGGTGATCCGTCATTGATCAACTATTCGCTGGCGAGCACCTCGGTGTGGCGCTACATGGGGTTGAACTTCGTCCTCTTCCTCGGAGCAATCCAGTCGATTCCGAACGAGCTCTACGAGGCGGCCGACATCGACGGCGCCACCTCGTGGGACAAGTTCCGCTACATCATCGCGCCGGGAATCAGGAAGATCATCGGGCTGTCCTTCATCCTGGCGATCTCCGGGGCGCTCTCGGTGTTCGAGATCCCCTACATCATGACCGGAGGCGCGAACGGCAGCGAGACGTTCGTCATTCAGACGGTGAACACCGCGTTCGTGTTCTCGAAGGTGGGCCTGGCCTCGGCGATGGCAGTTGTCCTGCTGCTCATCGTGCTGATCGTGACGTGGATCCAGCGCAAGGTGTTCCCCGATGACAAAGCGGACCTCGTATGAGCGCGCACATCGCCCGCACCCTCAAATACGCCTCGCTGGCCGTTGCGTGCCTCGCCGCCCTGCTTCCGCTCGTCACCGTATTCATGGCCGCGCTGAAAGACACCCGCGAGTTCGCGACGACGGGCCCACTCGATCCGCCCAGCAACTGGTTCAACCTGGACAACTTCGTCACCGCCTTCACCCGCGGCAACATGCTCCAGGGTTTCGTCAACACGACCATCATCCTCGTGATCTCCGTGACCGGAGCCATCCTGATCGGGACGATGGCGGCTTACGCGATCGATCGCTTCGGCTTCCGCGGCCGTGGCCTGGTGACCTGGGCATTCCTGCTGGCGACGCTGGTTCCCGGGGTCACGACGCAGGTCGCGACATTCCAGATCATCAACTCACTCGGCCTGTTCAACACCCGTTGGGCCGCGATCGCGCTGTTCATGGGCACCGATATCGTCGCGATCTACATCTTCTTGCAGTTCATGAAGTCAATCCCCAGATCACTCGACGAGGCCGCGATGCTCGACGGAGCCAACCGGCTGACCATCTACCGGAGAATCATCCTGCCGCTGCTGAAGCCGGCCATCGCCACGGTCGTCATCATCAAAGGCATCGCGATCTACAACGAGTTCTACATACCGTTCCTGTACATGCCCTCGAGCGAGCTGGGCGTGATCTCGACCTCGCTCTTCCGCTTCAAAGGACCCTTCGGGGCACAGTGGGAGATCATCGCCGCCGGCGCGATCCTCGTCATTGTCCCGACCCTGCTCATCTTCCTCTTCCTGCAGCGCTACATCTACAACGGATTCACCTCGGGAGCCACCAAGTGACGGACACCTCGCCAGCCACCACCAGCCGACCGCTTGATCATGGGTGGACGCTTCGCGCGTCGGCCGGGCCGGTGCCGGACTCGATCGCGGGACAGAACATTCCCGCGACGGTGCCCGGATGTGTGCACACCGACCTGCTCGCCGCCGCCCTGATTCCGGACCCGTATCTCGACGACAACGAGCGGCTGCTGGCCTGGATCAGTGCCTGCGACTGGGAGTACCGCACCACGTTCGGCTGGTCCACCGACGGACACGACCGGCACGATCTCGTCTTCGAAGGCCTCGACACGATCGCGACCGTGACGCTCAATGGGACCGAGATCGCCCGCACCGCGAATCAGCACCGCACCTACCGCCTCCCGGTCGATGACGTGCTCCGCGAGGGCGAGAACGAGCTCGTCGTCACCTTCGAGTCGCCGGTCAAGTACGCCGACCGGCAGAGCCTGGAACTCGGCTACCGCCCGCACGTGAACCATCACCCGTACAACGCGATCCGGAAGATGGCCTGCAATTTCGGCTGGGACTGGGGGCCCGACGTCGCGACGGCCGGCATCTGGCGACCGGTCACCCTGCAGGCGTGGTCCGGGGCCCGCCTCGCGCAAGTCCGCCCGCTCGCCACCGTCCAGGGAAGCACCGGCGACGTCGCGGTCCATCTGGAGCTTGAACGAGCGTCCACGTCCGGGCCGGTCGCCGTCGCCGTGCAGGTCGGCGAGGCTACGGCCCATGCCACCGTGGCTCCCGGTGAGACCTCGGCCGTCGTCGAGGTAGAGGTCCCCAACGTGCGGCGCTGGTGGCCACGCGGCCACGGCGAGCAGCCTCTCTACCCGGTCTCCGTCCAGGTCGAAGGCGACGGCGTGGCGCGTGACCGGTGGCAGGGGCGGGTGGGCTTCCGGACCGTCCGGCTGGACATGACACCGGACGAACACGGCACGTCCTTCGTCTTCGTCGTCAACGATCAGCCGGTCTTCATCCGGGGAGCCAACTGGATTCCCGACGACGCGTTCGTGCACCGCGTTGATCGCGACCGCTACGCGCAACGCATCGGGCAGGCCGAGCAGGCGAACATCAACCTGCTCCGGGTCTGGGGCGGCGGCATCTTCGAATCGGACGATTTCTACGACCTGTGCGACGAGCGCGGCATCATGACCTGGCAGGACTTCCCGTTCGCCTGCGCCGCCTACACCGAGGGCGAGCCGTTGCGCAGCGAGGTGGAGGCCGAGGCCCGGGACAACATCGTCCGGCTGCTGCCTCATCCGAGCCTGGTGCTGTGGAACGGCAACAACGAGAACCACTGGCTCCATCACGACTGGGGATGGGACACCCGCCTGCAGGGCAAGACGTGGGGTCTGGGGTACTACATGGACCTGCTCCCCCGCCTGGTCGCCGAGCTGGACCCGCACCGTCCGTACACGCCGTCCAGCCCCTGGTCCGGCACGCTCGACATCTATCCGAACGATCCGGACCACGGCTCGGTTCACCTGTGGGATATGTGGAACAGCCGCGACTATCCGCACTATCGCTCTTACATTCCGCGTTTTGTCGGTGAGTTCGGCTGGCAGGGTCCCCCCACGTGGGCGACGCTGACCCGAGCCATCTCGGATGACCCGCTGACCCCGGAATCGCCCGGCATGGTGGTGCATCAGAAGGCGCAGAACGGCAACGACAAGCTCACCGACGGCCTGGTCCGCCACCTGCCGCTACCGGACGACATGCGCGATTGGCATTGGGCGATGTCGCTCAACCAGGCCGTCGCCGTGAACGTGGGTATCGAACATATGCGCTCCTGGAGCCCACGCTGCGCCGGCAGCATCGTGTGGCAGCTCAACGACTGCTGGCCGGTCACCTCGTGGGCGGCCGTCGACGGTGACGGCCGGGCGAAGCCACTGCTCTATGCGATGGCCCACGCCTACACCGACCGCCTGCTGACCATCCAGCCCAGGGACGGCGGGCTGAGCGTCATCGCCGTCAACGACTCCGCGGACGTGTGGTCCGGCGACGTCGTCATCCGGCGGCTGTCTTACGACGGAACCGAGCTCGCCGCGGCCAAGGCGACGGCCGAGGTCGCGGCCCGGTCGACGGTTACCGTCCCGATCCCGGCCGAGGTGACGATGCCGTCGGAAGCCGCCAATGAGCTGATCGTCGCTACCTACGGTGAAGAGCGAGCGCTCTGGTTCTTCGCCGAATACCGCGACTCCAGCTTGGCGGAGCCTCAACTGCAGGTGGACGTGGAACAGGACGACGCCGGATACCACGTGCGGGTCACCGCGCAGAACCTGGTCCGCGACGTCGCTCTGCTGGCCGATCAGGTCCACCCGGACGCACGCGTCGACGACATGCTGGTGACCTTGCTGCCAGGCGAGACCGCCAGCTTCCGCGTCAGCGCTCCTGGCGGCCTCTCCGGCGAGGCGTTCGGTGCGCCTGGTGTGCTCCGCAGCGCCAACGATCTGGTGGCCGGAGGTCCGGAGTGAACGCGCCGGAGCAGCTCGGGCCGGTGTGTGGCATGACGTGGGGCTGGACGGGGGTACGCGGCACCTGGGCGACGCCGGAGGCGGAGTCGTCTCTCCAGCGGTTGTCCGAGGTGGGCGGCGTCAATTGGCTGACGGTCGCCTTCGCCGCATTGCAGGAGACGGCGCATTCGACGCATATCGCGTTCCGCGACGAGCCGACCGTCACCGACGACGAACTGCGGTGGACCATCCGGCGAGCCAGGGAACACGGCTGGCAGGTCTGCCTCAAACCGACAGTGAACTGCGCGGACGGTACCTGGCGCGCCTTCATCGGCTTCTTCGACCAGGACGTGCCCGGCGAGCCGAGCTGGACGCAGTGGTTCACGTCGTACCGCGAGTTCATCCTCCACTACGCCCGGATCGCGCAGGACGAAGGCTGCGACATGCTGTGCGTCGGCTGCGAGATGGTGCAGGCGGACCGGCAGGAATCACATTGGCGAGCGCTGATAGCCGAGGTGCGCCAGGTGTACGGCGGCCTGGTGACCTACAACTGCGACAAGTACCAAGAAGACCGTCTGACCTGGTGGGACGCGGTGGACGTCATCACGTCGAGCGGGTACTACCCAGCTGGGACGTGGCCTGAGCACCTCGACCGCATCGAGCGGACGGTCGAGCGCTGGAACAAGCCGTTCTTCTTCATGGAAGCCGGTTGTCCCAGCCGCTCCGGATCCGCCGCCCGGCCGAACGACTGGTCGCTGCCGGGCGAACCGTCCGGGGTGGAGCAGGAACGGTACTACCGAGAGATGTTCGACGAGTGCGCCAAGCGGCCTTGGATGCTCGGTTTCATGCTGTGGGACTGGCCGGCCCGCTTGTACGACGCAGCGGACGCGGCCCGCGATGACGACTACTGCGTGTACGGGAAGGCGGCCCAGACCGTCGTCGGCGCGCACTACACCGCGGTTGCGGAGCGGGCCGCGTTCTCCGGCCACCCGTAAACCCGACTTCGATACCGCCGGGTTGGTTTCGTCCCCGGCTGGGCCGATCATCACCACCTGGCGGTATCGAAGTGGACCCGGATGCGCACCGCACCGAGGCCGGTGGAACTTTTCTCTCGCTTATGCGTCTGCACGTGTAAGAGGATGAAGGAAGTTCGAGCCCGAGATGGCGGGGATATCTCATGGCCGACGTCGCGACGAGACCACTGAGCCGGACGGACCACACCTGGTTCGCCGGCCAGGTCGAAACGCTGCTTCCCGCCCTGTACGGAACGGCCGTGCGGCTATGCCGAGACCGGACCGACGGCGAGGACCTGGTAGCGGAGACAATCGCGAAGGCCTGGGAGGCATTTCCCGCACTGCGGAATCGCGACACGTTCCGGGGCTGGATGTTCCGCATCCTGACCAATACCTTCCTCTCGCAGTACCGGGCCGATCGCGCCCGGGGAGAGGTCGAGTCGTTTGATGCCTCAGACGACGGGTTCTCGCTGTTCGAGCGTGTGCACCAACCGATCCTGCTGTGGTGGGGCAACCCGGAGCAGGACTTCCTCAACGGCTTGCTCCGCGACGACCTGATCCGCGCCATCGATGAGTTGCCGGACCGGCTGCGGACCGTCGTCGTGCTGGTGGACGTACAGGCACTGTCCTATCGGGAAGTCTCCACCGCGCTGAAGATCCCGGTCGGAACGGTGCGTTCCAGGCTCGCACGAGGACGAGGCCTGCTGCAGAAGGCGCTGTGGGAGAACGCTCGTGACGCCGGGCTCCGGGCCGGCCCACAGCGTTCCGGAGGAGAGGACCAGCCAGATGACCAGCGCTGAGATCAACACATGTGAAGACGCCCTTCGACTGCTCGCCGCGCACCTGGATCGCGAGCTCAACGATCACACCCACGCAGAAGTGCAGCGGCATCTCGACGCCTGCCGGAGCTGCTATTCACGTGCCGAGTTCGAGCGACGTCTGAAGGCCAGTATCGCCGCGCTCGGACACGAACCCGTTCCTCCGGAGCTGTCCGGCCGAGTCGAGTCATTGATCCGGCAGTTCACCGTCACCGCAGACGAATAACCGTCAAACCACGAGGCCTAGGGGCAGATCATGGTTGTCATCACATCCGAACAGCGGGACGTCATCTTCGATGCCGTGCGGGCCATGTACACGTCGGTGGCCGAAGAACCGGAGCAGGAATACCACTTCCCTACCGGCAGGCCCGCCTTGGACTACGTCGGCTATCCCGCCGAACTCCTCGACAAGCTCTCAGAGTCCGCACTCGAATCGTTCGCCGGCGTCGGGTATCCGTTCGCCGCCGACGTCGTGCGCGTGGGCGACACCGTGCTCGACATCGGTTCCGGCTCCGGCACCGATCTGCTGCTTGCCGCGCTCCTCGTAGGTCCGTCCGGCCATGCGATCGGTATGGACATGACCGCCGCTATGCGGGAGAAATGCCTGGCCAACGCTCGCTCGATCGGGCTGACCGGCGTCGCCGTGCTCGACGGCAACGCTGAGGCCATTCCGCTGCCGGACGCATCCGTCGACGTCGTGACCAGCAACGGGGTCATCAATCTGGTGCCGAACAAGCGGGCGGCCATCGCCGAGATCCACCGGGTGCTCCGGCCGGGGGGCCGGGTTCAGATCGCCGATATCGTCGTCGCCGATCTCCCGTCGGCCGAGTGTCGCGCCAAGCCACAACTATGGGCGGAGTGCATCGTCGGCGCGACCACCGAGGCCGACTATCTGGACACGTTCCGCGCGATGGGTTTCACCGATGTCGAACGGCTGAGCGAGCTCGACTACTTCGCCGGCAGCACCAGTGCGTCCACCCGCCAGACCGCCGACGGATTCGGCGCCCACAGCATGGTGATGCGAGCCGTCAAGCCCCAGTAGACGCTGACTGAACGGCGGTCCCACGAGCCGTCTCAGCCTCTCAGCGACCGGAACGAATCCGGCACCACACTCCGCACTCGAAACGGACCCGGCACCCGGCCGGATCCGGTGGGCCGCCTTGTGCCCACCCCAAGGAAAGGAGTCGAACATGTCGACCACCACGCAGGAGACCCGCAACGGGGTGAACGTCGCACAACTGGTCGAGACCATCGGCGCGATCCAGAACGATCCCTCGCTGGCCACCTTCCGCTTCCGGGCCACCAACACCTGGCTCGGCGGCGGCCACAGCAGGACGTCGATCAACGGTTTCTGGGGAGCCGGTCAGGAAGACGCCTCCCGGCAGACGCCGTTCACACTGGAGGGCGACGAGCCACCAGTGCTACTGGGGCAGAACAACGGGCCGAATGCCGTCGAAGCCGTGCTGCACGCACTGGCGTCGTGCCTGGCCGTCGGGTTCGTCTACAACGCCGCCGCCCAGGGAATCGAGGTGCGCGAACTGGAATTCGACCTCGAAGGCGAACTCGATCTGCACGGTTTTCTCGGGCTGTCCGAACAGACCCGGCCGGGTTACGGCCACATCACGCTCACCTACCGGGTGGACGCCGACGCCACGTCCGAACAGATCGACGAGCTGTGCCAGTACGTCCAAAGAACCTCACCGGTGCTGGACATCATCAAGAACCCGGTAACCGTGACGGTGGCGCGCCGTTGACCGACGGGATCCGGACCAGCCGTTTCGCGGCACGGCGGGCCGACGCTGTGATACTGAGCCGGTGCACAGTCTGACCAAGCGGCACCTCAGCATCGACCAGATCCAAGCTCTACTGCGGCACAGCGTCGGCCCGCATGCCGAACTACGGGACTGCACAGAGGTCACCGACGGATTCTTCAATGCCGTCTACGCGGTGACAGTGCGGGACGGGCAGGAGGACAACGGCCAAGAACTGGTCTTGAAGGTGGCGCCGGACCCCGGCACGAAACTGCTCCGCTACGAAGTAGACCTCATGCACACGGAGGCGGAATTCTTCGCGCGCGCCGGCGCGGCCGGGGTGCCTCTGCCGGAGTTGATCGCTGCCGAACCAGATGCCGGCTACCTACTGATGCGACGGCTTGCCGGCCAGACGCTGCATCACGCCAGGGAAGCGATGACCCCACCGCAACTTCGGTCCATACGGCACGAGCTGGGCGTCATCTGTTCCCGGCTGGCTCACATGACCGGCCCGTCGTTCGGCTATCCACGCAGGGACGGCCACACCCGAACGGACAGCTGGCGCACGTCGTTCCTGGTTATGGTCGACGACATCCTCGCCGACGCCGTGGAATACGGGCGCGAGCTCCCGGAGCCCCCGGCAGTGATCCGGGCCCGCATCGAGACGTACACCGGGGCGCTCGACGAGGTGACAGTCCCGGCGCTGGTTCACTTCGACCTGTGGGACGGCAACGTATTCGTGGTGCCCGACGGCGACACGTATCGCGTGGAAGGCATCATCGACGGTGAACGAGCCTTCTACGGTGACCCGATCGCCGAGCTGACATCGCTGGCGTTCTTCGCCGAACCCGAGGAGGTGCCCGGTGTTCTCGACGGCTTCCTCGGCCGGCCCCTGACAGGTTCGGAACACACACGACTCCGGCTGTACCGCATCTATCTCTACCTGATCATGGTCACCGAAGGCGCTACTCGTGGGTTCGACCCGGCCGAGCACGAGCCAGTCCGTCGTTACACACTCGGGAAGCTGGCAGAGGAACTCGCCCGATTGTGAACGGGCACGCCGCGACCGGTGAGCACTTAGCCTCGATCCACCGATCGGCTGGCCGGGGTTGAGGTGGTCGTTTCCGTTGGGGTGTGAGGTTGCCAGGACGTGAGGATCCGCCGGACCTCGCTGTCCGGGTGTTCCACTTGGTGTCCTTGGTTGCG